>PMLI01000294.1 GCA_003158835.1 Acidimicrobiaceae bacterium | reverse complement strand
CACCGCCACCGGGACCGCCACCCTGACCCTGACGGCGGCTAACAAGGTCGGCTCGAACGCCACCCAGAGCTGGTCGGTGATGGTCGGCCAGGCGCCGGCCTTTACCAGTGCCGGCAGTGCGTCGGCCTCGGTGGGCTCACCGTTCAGTTTCACGGTGACCACGAGCGGCTACCCGGCGCCCTGGATAACTGAAACAGGGGCGCTTCCCGCATGGCTGACTTTCACCGCCAACGCCGACGGAACGGCCACCTTCTCGGGGACGCCAACGGCTACTGACATCGGTCAGATAAGCGTCGGCCTCGGCGCCTCCAGCCTGGCCGGCAGCACCAGCCAGACCCTCGACCTCACCGTCGCCGCCCCGGCCCCCACCCCGGCCCCCACCCCGGCCCCGGCGCCCAGCCCTGCTCCCGTCGCCTCGGCCAGCCCAGCCCCGCCCACGACGACCACTACCGTTCCTACCGCGCCCACGACGACCGTGCCGGTCACCCGAGCGCGGCATACGCCCGCCTTCAGCAGCGCAGCCAGTGCGACGGCAACCGTCGGCCACCGGTTCTCATTCAAGGTCCTCGCCGTGGGTGAGCCGGTCCCGGCTCTGGCCCATTCGGCATTGCCGAAGGGTCTCAGCTGGTCGAGCGCCGGAAATGGCCGTGCCACCATCTCGGGTGTTCCCCAAGTGAAGGCGGCCGGGTTGACCAGAGTGTCGCTCAGAGCGTCGAATGCCGCCGGGAGCACCACCCAAATCCTGGTCATCCGGGTGCAACGCCGACCGGGTTTGAGCGGCGGCCCTCTCCCGGCCGCGGCAGTCGGCCGTTATTACCATGTCTCGCTCAGCACCTACGGCTACCCCAGGCCCACTGTGACCAAGTCAGGCCAGCTGCCGACCGGCGTCAGCTTGAAGACGGCCCGCAACGGCGAAATCACACTGTCCGGTGTCCCCGCCCCTAGTACGGCAGGAGCCCACCACATCGGCATCACGGTGTCCAACTCGCTGGGCAAGATGACCGTGCACTTCGTCCTCACCGTAAAAAGGCCGAGCACCTAGCAATGGTGCGAAGCCTCTACGTAGGGGCCGCCCTCCTGGCCGCGACGTCCTTGGGCGCCGTGCCGCTCGGGGCGGTCCCTCGGGAGGCTCCGCCCGCGACTGCCGCCGCCACGTGGTGGCACCCGGGCCCGTTGACCTCGTGGCAGTACGCCCTGGGCGAGCCCCTCCCGATCGCGGTCCCGACCAACATCGGCAACGTGCAGGTGTACGACATCGATGGGGGCAACGAGGCCGGCGTCACGGCCAATGAGGTCGCCGCCTCGGTTGCCGCCATACACGCCAGTAGAGCCAAAGCCATCTGTTACGTGGACGCCGGAGGCTGGGAGAATTACCGCTCGGACGCGTCCCAGTACTCGTCGGCCATACTCGGCCAAACGGTTTCGGGATATGCAGACGAGCGGTACGTCGACATCCGTCAGTGGTCTACGGGCCCAGGCCCGACCGGGTTGACGCTCGGGCAGATATTGACGGCCCGGTTCCAGCTGTGCAAGACCGAAGGGTTCGACGGGGTCGAGACGGACCTGGACGACACTTACACGGACAGCACCGGTTTTCCCTTGACGATGGCCAACGAGATCACGTTCATGACCGAGATGGCCGGGGCCGTCCACGGGCTCGGCATGGCGTGGTTCCTGAAGAACGGCATCAACGGCGACAGCCTCATTGCCGACATGGAACCTCTGGCGGACGGGACGGTGAACGAGCAGTGCTGGGAGTACGGCGAGTGCTCTGCCCTGGAGCCGTTGGCGCGGGCGGGCAAGCCGGTCCTCAACGTTGAGTACGCCAACCAAGCCGAGGCCACGGTCTGTCCCGGAGCCCTGGCCTTCCCGATGGCGACCATGCAGGCCGGCGTGGCCCTGAACGGCACCATCGCCTGGGCTTGCTGGCAGTACGGATCCGCCACAAGTACCACCACCACCACCACGCCCCCGACTACGGGCGGGGGCGGTCCGGCGCCGCCTGGCACTCTCGCAACCACCACCACCAGGCCACCACCTGGTCCTGCGCCACGTGCGCCCAGGTTCACCAGCCCGTCGAAGGCTGCCGCCACGGTCGGCCATCGGTTTTCGTTCCGGGTCTCGGCGTCAGGTAACCCGCCGCCGACCTTGGTCCACTCGAAGTTGCCGAGGGGTCTGGGCTGGACCAGCCACGGTCCGGGGAGGGCGACCATCTCGGGGGCCCCCGGAGCGCAAGCGGCCGGCATAACCAGGGTGTCGATCGGCGCCGTCAGTTCGGCCGGGCACGCTCGCCAGGTCCTCACTATCCGCGTCCTACGTCGCCCGGGGCTAACGAGCGGCGCGCCACCGGTCGCGGCCGTGGGCCGTGGCTATCACTTCGTGTTCAGCGCCTACGGCTATCCCGCCCCTTCGGTCAGCGAATCCGGAAGGCTGCCCGCCGGCATCGCCTTCGTGAAAAAAGGCAGTGGCCGCGCCATCCTGTCGGGGGTGCCCTCACCAGGCTCGCGGGGCTCGCACCCCATTAGCATCCGCGTGTCCAATTCCGTGGGCACGGTGACGGCACACTACGTGCTCATGGTCGCCGGCGCCCGCTGAGGCCGCGACGGCTACCGGCCGCACATTCCCCAGACCTTAAGGACCGGGGAAGGGACCACGTTAGGGCAGGTGCCCGTGTTGACCTCTCCCAGGAGTGTCCAAACCGGGCCCGCCTGCCAGGAGAAGGCATAGATGCTGTTTTGGAACTCTGTCAGTTTCGCCCGCCCGGTCGCCGTCGAAGACTCGGCCCGCAAGGTGGCCGAAGGCTTGAACGCGACCAGCGCCCAGTATGTGGCGGACGCGGGCTGCTCGGCGTAGTAAACCTGGCCGGGCTCGGTCCCGGCCACGTCCTTTGCGCTCAGGTCGGCCCCTCCCGGGTTGGTGGCCAGCCACGAGCGGACGAGAGAACCTTCGACGCCGGGCGTAACCAGAAGGTTCTTAGCTTGTTGGTTGGCCGGTGCCGTCGAGGTGGTGCTCGGCCTAGTCGTGGTGGTGGCCGGGACCGTGGACGAGCTTCGGGGGGGAGAAGAAGAACTCGGGCCGGTGCCGTTCGTCGACCGGGACGGGGTGCGGGCGAGGGTCGTGTTCGTCGACGTCTGCGAGTTGGCCAGGTTGGTGCGGTCGGCGCTGGTCACGGCGAGGATGACCGCGGCGATGATGACGGCCACCGCCGCGATCATGACCAGCTCCGGCCAGGGCCCGTTGGCCCGACGGGGCCGGCGCCCGCCACCGCCGCCGCCGCCGCCGGGGTCGTCGCCGGTCCACTCCGGCTCGAACCCAGGGTCGCCATAGTCGACGTACTCGGTCGGTACCTCATCCCCGGGCCGCATGTAGCCGGTCTGGTAGCCGTACGGGTGATCGGACAGGGCAGGGCCGCTTCCCCAAGCGCCGTAAGGGGTAGGTGGCGCCCCCGCTTCCCAGCTCCCGGCGCCGCCCTGAGCACCGCCGTTTTGGTCCCACGCCCCACCCTGCTCGCCGTCCTGCCACGTCATGGGGCCGTCCCAGGTGGCGGTCCCGTCTCCGTACAGGTCGTCCTCGGATCCCGGTTCCCAGGTGCCGGTCTCTGGGCCCGGATCGGCCGCCGGGGCCTCACCGGGGCGGGGCGCGGGCCAGCTCTCGGGCCCGGTGGGGGCGGCGGGCACGTTGCCCTGGCCGGGGACCGGGCGCGCCGAACGCGGGTCGGGCTCAGCGCCAGGCCGGTCTCTAGACGCCATTGCACATCCTCTCCGTCCGAACAAGTGTGATCAGGGACCTCGCTACCGGCTCGCACCCAAATTACATCTCCGGTGCCGCCCCCTCCAGGTTTGCGCCATCGACCAAGCCCGGGGCGTCCTCGGCCCGGGCGCCGGGAGCGACGGGACGCGCCCCGTGCACCCAGCCGGATGTAAGGCGGTAACCGGCCTCGATGAGCTCGCGGCTCCGATCAAAGCTGAACGGCGACACTCCGGGTACCAGCGGTGCCGGTACCAGGTAGAGCCGGCAGCGGCCGCACCAAGTCGCCACCGCGTCGACGTTGTGGCGAGCCAACGAGATGGAAGTCGAACGCAGTAGGACGTTCAAGGCGGACCTGGGTCGAGCCATGGGCACGTCGGGGACACTCGGCAGCACGAAGACCCTATCGGCGCCCGCTCTCACCGCCGGGCCCACAGGGGTATCGGAGACGACGCTCCCGTCGATGAGCCACCGCTTCCCGATGCGTACCGGTGGGAACACCCCGGGCATGGCGGAGGACGCCAACAGGGCGGGAACGGCCGGGCCCTCTTCCAGCAGCACCTCCTCACCGGTCTCCAGGTCGGTCGTGACCACGGTGAGGGGAAGCACGCTGTCTTCCAGACGCCGCACCAGGACCGCGCCCCGCAGCCATTTGGTCAGGGCACGGGGGCTGACCAGATGGTCTTTTCGGCCGACGAAACCGGCTATGGCGACGGGCGCGCTCAGGGGGAAGACGTCGCGCCTCCTGACGACGGTCCACAGCCTGGACAAGGCCTCCAACCCTTCCAAGGTGGGGTCGGCCGCCAACCACGCCGCGTTGAGGGCCCCGGCCGAGGTCCCGTAGAGCCGGTCGGGGTGGTGGCCTGCCTCGATCAAGGCTTTGGCCATGCCGACCTGGGCGGCGCCGAAACTAGCCCCTCCTCGCAACACCCAGGCCGTCGTCATGTGGTCGGGGAAGTCGTGGTGGCGGCGGCGATGGTCGTCGTGGCCGGTCCGGGCAATGTCGTGGAGGCCGCCGGTGGCAGCAGCGTGGTGGTCGCCGCCGGCGTCGTGGAAGCTGGGGGCGCGGTCGTCGGCGGGTTCTTCCTGCGCAGCGTGACCGGAGTAGTCGTGCGCCGGACCGTGGCGGGCGTGGTGGTCGGAGAGGCGGCCGTTGTGGTCGGAGCAGTGGTCGTCGTCGCGACGGTGGTGGTGGCCGCGACGGTCGTAGTCGCGGCCACGGTGGTCGTCGTAGCGACGGTCGTGGTCGGGGCCCGGGTAGTCGTCGGGGCCCGGGTAGTCGTCGGGGCCCGGGTCGTAGTCGGG
>PMLI01000150.1 GCA_003158835.1 Acidimicrobiaceae bacterium | reverse complement strand
CGTGGCCGATGACCATCCCCTTTTGAGAATCCCGTTCGACCAGGATCTCGCAGCGCAGGTAGGGCCAGTCCCATTCGGTCACTTGGCACGCGATGCTGTAGGGCAGCTCCTCCCTGGTGACCGCCAGCAATTGCTCGCGCACCAGCTCGCTCAGCCACTGGCGTTCGTCGGTCTCCCGCATCGCCAGCCCACCGCTGTCCGCAGGCTGGGCCGCCTCCGCCGGATAGAGGGGCGGACCTTCGGGGAGCCGGCGCACCAGTGAGGCGACCAGCTCACCGACGCCGGTCCCGGTGCGGGCGGAAACGGCGAAGTACTCATCGAAACCCCACTCGCCGACCATCTGGAGCTGCGCCAAGATGGCGGCCCGGGACAGGCCGTCGATCTTGTTGACCACGCAAACATGGCGGTCGGCCGGCCCCAGCCGGTCGGCCACGAAACGGTCACCGCCGCCCACCCCCGCTTTGCCGTCGACGACGAGGACGACGACGTCCACACCGTCGACGGCATTGAGGGCGGTGCGATTGAGGCGTTGGCCGAGAAGCGTCCTGGGTTTGTGCAGCCCCGGGGTATCGACGAACACCAGCTGGGACCCGCCGGTGCTGAGCACGGCCCGCAAGGCGCCTCTGGTGGTCTGGGGCTTGTCGGAGACGATGGAGACCTTGCGGCCCATCATGGTGTTGACGAGGCTGGACTTGCCCACATTGGCCCGGCCCACCAGGGTGACCAGGCCGGAGCGGGGGCAGTCTTCGGGCCCCGGGCGCGACGGGCTCAAGTCTACTGCCCGTCCCCGTCCGGGGCGGACGCCGGGGTCTCAGCCGGCGGAGCTTCCGGCGCGATCAGGACCTGGGCGATGCGCCGGCCGTCGACTTTTTGAGCGATGAGCCGGTGGCCGTTGCAGTCAGCCCCCTCCCCTTCCACCGGGACGCGACCGAGAAGATGGTAAAGCAAGCCGCCCACCGTATCCCAATCACCCTGAGGCAGGTCGAAGCCGGTGACCTCGTTGATCTCGTCCACCGGCACGCGGCCGTCCACCTGGATCCGGTCGTCGTCGAGATGCTCGAGGAGGGGCCGGTCGACGTCGTACTCGTCGGATATCTCCCCCACCAGTTCCTCCAGGACATCCTCCAAGGTGATCAGGCCGGCGGTGCCGCCGTACTCGTCGACCACGATGGCCAGGTGTTGCTTGCCCGCTTGCATTTCCCGCATGACTTCGGCCACCCGCTTGCTTTCGGGCACGAACTGGGCTTGGCGCATGACCAGGGTTACGGGTTCTTCGGCTTTGTCTTCCCGCTCGGCTCGCATCATGTCTTTCACGTAAACGACACCGACGATGTCGTCGATCCCCTGGCCGTACACCGGTATGCGGCTGAAGCCGGCCGTGGAGGCGATGTCGGCGGCGTCCCTGACGGTGGCCGCCGACGCCACGGTCACCATATCCGGTCTGGGCACCATCACTTCTCTGGCCACCGTGTCCCCGAAGTCGATGATCGAATGGATCAGCTTGCGTTCCTCGCCCTCGATCACGGCTTCGTCCGCCGCCGTGTCGGCCATGGCCAACAGTTCCTCTTCGGTCACATAGGGCCCTTCCTTCAGGCCCCGGCCCGGCAGTACCAGGTTCGAGAGCTTTATCAGGGCCTGCGTCGCCCAGCGCAACGGGGGGAAACTGACCACGGCCACCAGGAAGGGGGCCATCAGCAGGGCGGCCCGCTCGGAGTGCTGAACGGCCCATATTTTCGGCGCCAGCTCGGCGAAAACGAAGATGAACACGACCTCGAACAAGGTGGCAAGGACCACTCCCCAGGGCCCGAAGGCCTGGTCGGCTACCACACCGACCATGGTGGCGGCGACGAGAGTGCACATCTGGAGAGCGAACAGGATGACCGGCAGGTTGCGCTCGGGGTGCTCGACCAATTTGTACAGAGCCGGCGCGCCGCGCCGTTGCTCCTCCACCATGGCCATGGCCTTCACTCTGGAAGTGCGCGTCAGGGCCGTCTCCGAGAGGGCGAAAAGGGCCGAGAACACGATCAGGACCAGCACCGCCGCCAGGAGGGCGGCATCCGTTCCCGAAAAGCGGGCGGTGGCCAGCATCGCCCTACTCGCCTCCGGCGGCGCCGTCCTTGCCGGCCTCCCCTTCGGCTGCGGCCGTCCCGTCTGACGGCGTCCCTGGGCCGCCCGCAATCTCGCCCGGTGCGCCGGTACCGCCCGTGGCGCGCGCCGGCCACGCCTCGGGCCGGACGGCGCCGTGATGGCGACCAAGCAGCTCCCTCTCCTTGGCTTCCATCTCTTCGGCCTCGTCGTCTTCGTCGTGGTCCATGCCCATGAGGTGCAAAAGGCCGTGGACGATCAGCAGGGCGATCTCGTCCTCGAACGTGCCGGCGTGCTCGGCCGCGTTGCGGTAGGCCACGGCGGGGCAGATGACGATGTCGCCCAGCAGGACGGGGGCGTCTTCGGGTTCTGAGGGCAGCCCCGGGCCGGTACCTCCCGAATCGGGTGACCGGCCGCTCTCCATCGGCTCCTCGTCGATCGGGAACGCCAGGACGTCAGTGGGCCCGTCCTGACCGAGGAACCGGCTGTTCAACTCGGCGATGGACATCTCGTCCACGAAGAGCACGGACAGCTCGGCATCGCCCGAAAGCCCCTCCTCCTCCAGGACCGACTCCGCCAGGCGGGCCCAGCGCAGGGCGTCAACCGGGTGGTCGTTTTGTTCGTCGGCGGCGAAGACCTCCACTGCCATCGGGTTACCTCGCCTGACTTCCGAGCCGGCCCGGCCCCCGGGCGTCGACATTCGTGGCTGATTCGTAGGCGTCGTAAGCGGAGACGATGTCGGCCACGATGCGGTGGCGGACCACGTCCCTGCTGCCCAAACGGACGAAGGCTATGCCTTCGATGTCCTTTAGGACCTGGTCCAGTTCGGCCAGCCCGGAGCGGCCGCCCGGCAGGTCGACCTGGGTTATGTCGCCGTTGACCACCACCTTCGAGCCGAAGCCGATCCGGGTCAGGAACATCTTCAATTGCTCGGGGGTCGCGTTCTGGGCTTCGTCCAGGATTATGAAGCTCCCGTTCAGGGTCCTGCCCCGCATATAAGCCAGGGGCGCCACCTCGATGGTCCCGTTGTCCAGCAACCGGCGCGCCCCGTCGGTCCCCAACATGTCGTAGAGGGCATCGTAAAGGGGCCGTAGGTAGGGATCTATCTTGGCCATCAGGTCCCCGGGCAGGAAACCGAGGCGTTCCCCGGCCTCGACCGCGGGGCGCGTCATTATTATGCGGTCGACCGATTTGGCCTGCAGCGCCTGAACGGCCAGGGCCACCGCCAGATAACTCTTCCCGGTGCCGGCCGGACCGATGCCGAACGTCACGATGTTGGTGCTTATGGCATCGACGTACCGCTTTTGCCCGCTGGACTTCGGCCGCACAGAGCGGCCCCGGGCGGAGCGGAGTATTTCGGCGGTGAGGACCTCGGAGGGTCGTTCGTCGGTTCTCAGGATGTCGATGGTCCGGGCGACGACCTGGGGGTCGATCACCTGGCCGCGTTCGAGGAGCAGCTTCAGCTCCTCGACCAGACGCGCCACCAGGGCGGCGTCGTCGCCCTCGATGTTGAACTCGTTGCCCCGGGCGACGATCCGGGCACCCCCAAACGCCTCCTCTACGGAACGCAAGTTCTCGTTTAGCGGGCCGACGAGACCGGCCATGAGGTGATTGGGGACGGTGACGGTTACGGACACGTGTGCCCCTTAATGTAGCCTCACCCCGGCGGCCAACCGAGGTTGCGCCCACCCAGCACGTACAGGGGCGTCAGAGCTCATCGGTCCGGCTCGGCGGGCGTACCTCGGGGATCCGGGTAGAGGTGCTCGAGAGTGCCGGGAACGATCCGCGCCCTTTCGATGAAGGCTTCGAGCTCGTGTGCCTGCAGGCGGATCACCCGCCCCATCTTGTAAGCAGGCAGTTGGCCCTCGTCGATGAACCGATAGAGGGTGCGCAGGGTCACCCCTAGCCGCGCACAGGCCTCGGGCGTGCTTATCCACTCGATGGGCTCAGTTGCCACGAGAGGAACTTACCCTTATCCGCGCTCCGACGGGCGCTCCCCGCGCGATTTTCACGGGTTTGGGTCACAGGTCTGCCGCCGTCCAGGAACGGAGCCCGGACCGGGAGGCGACGCTCGCCCAGCCGGCCGCCAGTTGCACCTTGGCATGGTCCGCCGCCACAGACGCTTGAGCCGCGGCCCGGTAGTGGATGTCGTTGGTCGGCGCGCTGTAACAGCCGGTGGCCTGGAGATCTCCGAGCCAGGCCGCGTAAGCAGCGTCGGCTCTGATGGACGCGCCGGTGGCCCGGAGCAGGTCGGCTGACAGCGCCCGACCGCCCGGCATCTTCAACAGCGCGGCCTGCTGGTCGTCCACGTCGGCCAGCACGTAACGGCGCAGGGCATCGGCCCGGCCGATCTGCGCCACCAGACCCGCCCGGGCCCCGCTGAGCGGCGCCGCCGTCCGGCACGCGCCATCGACTGCCGTCCGCACCAGGATCTGCGCCGTGGCGCTGACCCCCAGCAAGTTCTCGAACAGTTCCTCCGACGAAGGCTTGAGCGGCGAAGTCACCGGGGGCCGAAGCGGCCGGACCTTGTCCTGGCCCACGCGCCACACGACGACCACTGCCGTCCCGGCCAGGACAAGTAGGCCACCCAGCAGCACGAGCAGGGCCGTCACCCGCCGGCGCCGGCCCGCCCCTCCGGTAACCCCGGGACCGTCCCCGGCTCGGTCCCCCTCACCGGCCCGCCCTGGGGGGCCCACCTGAGGCACCGGCACGGGGCCGGTCGGAGGGGCGGGAACCGGACCGGTCGGGACGAAGACAGGCGCGGTGGGCAGCCCATCAGCCGGCCCGGGGGCCGTCACCGGGACCGGCGGCAGGCGCCGTGCCGCCGGCCCGCCTATGCCCGGGGCCGGTGTGGCCCACCTCAGTGTGGCCTTGTCGCGGCGGGGTGCCGGCGGCATGGTGGGCAGCTCTTCGACCTCGCCCGCCGACGCCGCTCCCTCCGCCTCGCCCGCCTCGTCTACCACACCTCAGCCTCCTCGCGGGCAAACAATACCGGTCCCGGGGGCGGGCCCGTCTCCCGCCCGCCCCCGCTGACGGTGTGCAGCCTGACCGCCACCTCGTTGGCCAGCAGGCGGCCCCGCACGGTCAGGACCGCCCTGCGGGCACCTTGTCGGCCCGGGCCCGGCGCCACGAGCCCGCACTCGTACAGTTCTGCCGGGACGACGTCGGTGGGCACGCCGGCCGAGGTCCGGAGGGCCAGGACCAGAGCTTCGGCCGCCCGTTGGCGCGGTGACAGGGTCTCGCCCGCGGCCTCAACACCCGCGTCCTGCTGGACCAGGCGGCAATAGCGCTCCGGCGTCCGCACGTTCCACCACCGCCGGGCAGAGCCGTCCGGAAAGACGAGATGGGAATGGGCGGCGCAACCCAG
>PMLI01000035.1 GCA_003158835.1 Acidimicrobiaceae bacterium | reverse complement strand
GCGTTACAAGTGCAGCGACAATCTCCTCCTCACTGTAATGATGCCGATTGATATCGCGCCCAACGCCTGTTCTTTCGAAAAGGACTACGTCATTGACCCCGGCCAGGAGGCCCACGTAGTACACCTGCGGTATGCCCGGTACAAACAGCTGGACGGCGCGTGCCAGAAGATAGCGGTGCTCATCGCGGCCGAATGCCTCAAAGAACGTCGTGTTCACTTGGTACAAGTCCAAGTTCAATGCCCCGCCACCTGTGGCAAGCCTGCTCGCTTCTCCTGCGTTGGCATGGACCGACTCGACAAGAGACCCTAGCTGTCCCTCGTCGAGCAGCCCAGGCTCGGAAGGGCGCAGGCCGTTCGGGCCGGCATCAATGATGCCAATGCCGTCGTGGGTGTCAAGAACGGTGATCGTGTTCCGGGGACGCACCTCCAGCCACCGTCCAAGTGGCCGCGCGTCAGACGCCAGGATCGCGAATAGAACGAGCGGCGGGAGCGCGAAGTCGTAGACAAAGTCGACGTCGCGCGCAACCTCGATCTGCTGAGAAAAGTGCCCGTGGACCTCGAGAAGAATGATGGCTCCTCGTTGGTGACAGTACTCCTTGATCCGGTTTATAAACGCAAAGGTCTCGCTGGTCATGAAGCAATTAGACGCGGCCATCTTGCCGGCATAGCCGATAGCATCAAGCCTTATCACCGAGACGCCCGCCCCAATTAGCCGATCGATCACGCCCGTGAGGTACGACGGGACGTTAGCGCCGGACGCGCCAACGGGACATGAACACGCAAAAACAGCTGCCAAGTTGTCGCCCCGTCCACGCGTGCTGCCTCCGAGAGAACCTGGGGCGCGTTGACGAAATGGGCTCGCATCCAGTACACGCCGAACGGCATGAACAACCCGATCAGGGGCAGGATTATCCCCCAGCGGCTCCCGAGAAGGCCCAGGTGGCGTATTTCGTAGTAGAGGGGCACGATGACGCCTTCGAAGGGCAAGGTCAGGCCGAGCACAAACAGCAGGAACGCCACCTGGCCCCCGCGCACCCGTAGGTGGCCCAGCGCAAAGCCGGCCAATGTGGCGAACAGTAGCGATACCGGTACCACACCGATCACACGCGGAAGAGATCGGTACCGAAGGCCTTGTTAGACGGCCGGAGCGTCCTGCTCAACGCCGAGCCTTCAGGGCGGTCAACGATCCCGTCGGTCCTTCCTGACGAGGTCGAGGCCGGGCTCACAGCAGCACGAGTTCTCCTTGATGCTGGGCACACGGAGGGCATCTACCTGATCGGGGTGGACCCCAAGTCGGGCAGAGGGCCCGCTGACAGCCTTGCTGCCGTCCAAAGGTTGCAGGGCATCAGGGAGGTTATGAGCGCTGCGGGAGTCCCACTCGCGGGCGGGGTCATGCGCCCAGATTGGCAGCCGGCGGAAGGCTATGAAGCTACCAGGAAGTTGCTCAAGCGGGCCGTCCCCCGTGCCCTCATCTGCTTCAACGACCGGCTTGCTGTTGGTGCCTACCAGGTCCTTCAGGAGAACGCCATCAAAGTCCCAGACGAGGTCTCAGTCGTGTCGTTCGACGACGAGCCCGTGGCCTCGTGGCTGAGGCCGCAACTGACTACCATTGCGCTCCCTCACTACGAGCTCGGGCACAAAGCGATCGAAGTCCTCCTCGATGACGACGGCCGAGAGCCCAACCATGGGGCGAAGGCCCACCGCGTGCTCATGCCGTTGCGCGTGCGCGATTCTGTCCGGGCAGTGGAACCCAAAAGGCCCGTTCCAAGGTAGGTTACTGCGGGTACCGGCCCCTCCGCTCGGCCGGGGTGCTCGACCTCGAGGTGGCCGACGTGGACGTTGGGCGTGCCCGCGTGCCCGCTGGCCGGTTCGATGCTACCGTTCCCCCCTCAACGAGGACAGCGGGCAGTAGCTCAGCAGATCCTCCTCGGGCCAGAAGCTCGACGGCCGCGCTTGCCATTTCCAGCGCCGGGACGTCCACATGAGTTAGACGCGGGACAATGTGCTTGGTGAGCCCGCTCCAGCCAATGACTACCACGGACAGGTTGGCCGGTACCTCCTTGCCTCGTCGTTGAAGCTCCTCCATGAGCAGGTCGATCATTCCCTCGCCATTGACTATTAGGGCGCTCAGGGCGGGTTCCTCTTCGAAGAGGGCATCAAGCGCCACCTGCGCGCCTTCTGTACTTGTCTCAGCAGGCCGGCCATGGAAGGGCAAGCCTGCTTTGTTGAGTGTTGACTCGACGGAGCGCCAAAGGCGGTGCGCATAGCCCAGGCCCTTTTCGAAGGTACCTGGAGGGGAGGCGAGCAGGCCAATATGGCGGTGCCCGAGACCGACTAGGTGCTCAACACACAGACGCCCGGCGCCCTCGAAATCGAAATCAACGAAGGGCACATCAGTGGGCTCCGAGGGCATACCGAGCGCGACAGCTGGAGTCGCCGATCGCTCGACCAATTTTAGGCGCTCGTCGTTGACCCGCACTTCCATCAGTATGAGACCGTCCACCATCTGGCCGCCCACGACCTTCTCGACCGCAGCCCCACCTCCTCCGCCTGTGATTAGTATGACGTTCCACCCGCGCCGCCGGGCAGCGTCGACAACTCCATATACGTACGCCATGTGCCCAAGTATGTAAGGCTTGTCAACAGCACCTGAGGACCAGTCGTAAAGGGGGTCGGCGAGCGCGATGACGTCCGTCTTCCCGGCTCTGAGCGAGCGGGCACCAGCGTGAGGCTCGTAGTTGAGCTCCCGGATCGCCCGCTCGACCCGGGCGCGCGTCGCCTCCGAGATCCTCCGGTTGCCGCTCAACACGTAAGAGACCGTGCTCGGGGAGACGCCTGCATGCCGAGCGACTTCGCTGATCTTCGCGCTGGGCAACGCGCCCCCTCACCGTGGCTTCTGGAGTGCCTTTTCGTGCCTGTCTGGCAAGTGATTGCGTTCGGTTGCCAATCGTGCACGAGGGCGAGCGCTAGTCTAGGACCACTGAGTGGTGCGCCATGTCGGGAGCAGCCGGTATGAAGAGGCCATCTGAGCGCCAAGGCGGACCTCTAGGGAACTTCGCGCGTGGACCAGACGCAGACGACCCGTCCCTCATTGGTACGGACCGGCCTGCCCGGACCGATTTGACACGACCCTCATGCAACCGCATAACCTTGCAGCGAGAGTTGCTTTATGTCAGTGTTGCTGGGTATCGAATCGATTCGATACCCAGGCCACCGAGCCGCCGATGCGGCATTTGTGACGATCGTTACGCTCTGACGTCGAGGTAGTCGTTGTGGGCGTGCCAGGACCACAGGGACATGTGGGCGTCCGGTGAAGAGCCTGGCCGCGTCGCGGCCCGGCGCGGTCGAAGGTTGAGACGAAAACGACACCATCGAGAGAGGCGCAAGAAATGCCAGACGACACCGGAGCGGCGCTCGAGTACTCCTCAGGCCACGAGCGCCTGCGCCTGGAAGCGTGGGGCGAAGACTCCATTAGAGTGCGGGCGGG
>PMLI01000174.1 GCA_003158835.1 Acidimicrobiaceae bacterium | reverse complement strand
GCTCGTCCCGCCGATCTCTGGCCCATGTGGCCGCCGCGCACGTGCTAGAGCAGCGAGGAGCGCCCCCCGAGGCGGTCGCCGCGCACTTGCTCCATGCCGAGCCCTTCGGGGATCCGTGGGCGGCGGCGCGCCTCGAAGAGGCCGGGAAAGAGGCGCTGGGCCGGGGAGACAGCAGGGTGGCCTTCGTTCTGCTGTCAAAAGCGCTGAGCGTGAGCCCGGGCAGCGCGGGGCCGCGCTTGCTCCTGGACCTCTCTCATGCCTCGGCCGAGGTTGACCTCGAGGCGGCCAGTCGTCACCTCCGTCGCGCCCTGCAGCTTGGGACCGACCCGGCTGACGCCGCCGGCGTGGCGCTGACACTGGCCGGCGCCATCCCCGACGGCGGGGAGGGCCCGGCTGTCCTTGGCCTGCTCGAAGAGGTGATCACCCAGTTGCCGCGCACCAGCCACGAATTGCGCATGGAGATCGAGGTGGCGGTGGCGGACCTCACCCGCTCGGCGACGCGCCGCGCCCATGCCCGCAGCGTGGTTGCCGGACTCCTGGAGACGGCGCCGGCAACAGGAGGGAGCGCATACCGCTTGGGCCTTGCGCTCGTCGCCGTCGCCGGGTCAGACAGCCCGGCCCGGGGCAGCGCCGGCCAGATTGCCCTGTCGCTGGACCGGGCCCTTTGGCACAACGAGCTGGCGAGCGGTGACCGATGGGCGGTGCGCCTGCGGGCCCGGGCCGTCCAGGCCATGGCCCGGGCGGGCGAGTTCAAGCAAGCTGCAGTGCTTGTTTCGCTGGCGTTGGAGCATGCCCGCCAGTTGGCCAACCCGACCGCAGAAGCTGAGTTCTCGTTGGCACTGGCTTGTTTGTTACTGCTCCAGGGCCGGCTCCATGAGGCGCACGCGGCAGTCTCAGACTGCCTGCGGGTTATGGACGGCCGTCCGTGGTTGACAAGACCCCTGGCCTTGGCCTGCCTGGGCGAAGTCCTTCTGGCTGAGGGGCGCAAGGATGAAGCGGTCGACTTGCTGACCGCGCCGCACGGCGGCCCCGAAACCGGTGTGCCTACGCCCGAAGGCAGGCGGTTCCTCGAACAACGTGGGCGGTCACTGCTGCTTTACGGCCGGGTGGACGCGGCCTTGAGCGATTTCGAACTGGCCCAGCGCTGGGCGGAACTGGAAGGGACCGATAACCCGAGCGCCACTGCTTGGCGGTCGGGCATGATCGGTTGCCTCCTGGCCAAAGGCAGGACCGGGGAGGCACTGCTCCTGGCCCGGGAAAACCTGGAACTGGCCCGAGCTTTCGGGGCGCCGTGGCTCGTCGGGGCCACTTTGGTAGAAGCGGCGACGGCGTCGCCGGCGGTGGCCCGTCTGGCCCTGCTCAGAGAAGCCGTGGCGGTCCTCGACGGGGCCGGCGCGTCTGTTGTGCTCGCCGGTGCATTGGTCGAGCTCGGGACCGAGCTCCTACATGCCGAGCTCCTACATGCCGAGCTCCTACATGCCGAGCTCCTACATGCCGAGCTCCTACATGACAGCCACTCAACGTCCGAGGCAGTGGACGTCCTGCGCCGGGCCGCTGACCTCGCGTCGCGTTGCGGAGCCGCCGAGCTGGCCGAGCGGGCTGCGTCCGCCCTGCGCTCGGCCGGGGCACGACCGCGCCGGTTGGCACTGACCGGTCCGGACGCGCTCACGCCGGCAGAACGGCGGGTGGCGGCGCTGGCGGCGGCGGGGCAGTCCAACTCGGAGATCGCCTCACAATTGTTCTTGGCCAAGAAGACGGTCGAGGGCCATCTCGCCCGGGTTTACCGCAAGCTGGGGGCCCGCTCCCGACAACAGTTGGCCGAGCACCTGACAGTCGATTTCTGAGCTGCCCGTCTTGTCCTTGTGAGCCGCTCGCCGCGGCCCCTTTGGCGCGCCCAAAAAAGGGGGAGCCGTTTCAAACTTCGAGGGGCGCCTGCTGTAATGCAAGGGCCCTCGGGCCCTCCCGCCAAAGGCGACCGAACATAAATACAGGGTGAGTTGCGGTGAAGCGCAGGGTATTTGAAATCAGGCATGCGGGGCGCGGACCGCAAATTCTGGGGTATTGCTGGCGGCAAATTTCCCTTACCGTCGTTGTGGGACTATGAAAATCACACTGATCACTGAGGGTACGTACCCCCATCACCTCGGCGGGGTAAGCGTTTGGTGCGACCAGCTCGTGCGCGAGATCGCCGAGCACCAATTCGACGTGCTCGCTCTCAGCGCCACCGGGACGGAAACGAATACCTGGGATCTACCGTCCAACGTGACTGCCGTCGACGCCCTACCGCTGTGGTCGGCTCCGCCCCGCAGGCGCGCCGGCCGCACTTTGCGCGCCCAGTTCCGACCGGTACAGGAGCGGTTCTTCAACAGCATGGCGGTCAACAACGGCGGCCACGGTTTCGTCCAGTCGCTGCAGGAGCTGGCCGAGTTCGCCCAAGGCGGGCAGCTGAGCGCCGCTATGTCCTCGGAAGATGCGGTGGACACCCTGTTGAGGGTCGGGCCGGTGTGCAGCCACCGTCCCCATGGCGCCGGCGCGGGCCCCCTCAGCGTTGGCGACGCCGTCGATGTCCTCATACTGCTGGAACACTTCTTGCGCCCCCTGGCCGTCCCACCTCCCACCGCCGACCTCTGCCACTCCGTTGCCAACGGCTTGGGCGCACTGCCTGCGTTGGCGGCGAAGTGGGCTCACGGCACTCCCTTCTTGATGACCGAGCATGGCCTCTACCTGCGGGAGCGCTACCTGTCTTACAAGCCGGGCAGCCTGAGCCAACCGGCTCGCGCCATCGTGTTGCGGTTCTTCAAGCTCCTGGTGCAGGAGGGCTACAAGAGCGCCGACCTGGTTGCTCCCGGCAGCGGTTACAACCGCCTGTGGGAACTGGCGGGCGGGACGCCACCGACGCGCATCTACCCGGTGCGCAACGGCATCGACCCCTCGTCCTTTCCTGTGGCAATCTCCGAGCCGGCCGTCCCCACCCTGTCCTGGATAGGGCGGATCGACCCGCTCAAGGATGTCGAGACCCTGCTGCGCGCCTTCTCCCTAGTCCGGGTGGCGATCCCCGACTGTCGCCTGCGGCTCTTCGGGCCGGTACCAGAGGGAGGCGAGGAATACCTGCACAAGTGCCTTGATCTCGCCGCCGAGCTCGACCTCGACGGGTCGGCGACCTTCGAGGGCCGGGTCGGCTCCCCGGTCGAGGCCTACCACGCCGGGCACGTGGTCGTGCTCACGAGCATTTCCGAAGGTCTGCCCTACACGGTGCTGGAAGCGATGGCGACCGGTCGGCCCGTGGTCGCCACGGACGTGGGGGGCGTGGCCGAGGCTGTCGGCGACACAGGGCTGCTCGTGCCACCGAGGAACCCCTCCGCCGTGGCCGACGCCTGCGTGCACCTATTGGCCAATGCGGACGAAAGGCGTGCCTTGGGCAAGGCCGCCCGGAGCCGGGTGGTCCATCTCTTCACAGCCAAGGCTTCCTTCGACACCTACCGGAGGCTCTACCGGGACGTGGCGAGACGCCCGCAGCCCAAAATCATCTACCCGCAGCCCAAAATCATCGAATTGTCCGCCCCGGCCCGGGAAACGCAGCTGGACGGGAGCGACGTGTCTCGCCAGGGGGCGCCGGCGTGAGCGAGACCCGGCTTACGCCTTATGCACGGTCGGTAGCCGCGATTGAACCGCTGGAAGCCGGCCGGCCGCTTCCCCCGGCGCTGGCCCGGATGGTAAGCGAGGCACCCGTCGCATTGCACGAGGTCGTCAACGCCGCCGTAGACCCGCTCGAGATCGCGGCATCCCTCGAGACCTGCGGGTTGAGCAATACCGTGGTCCAGGACCGCTACGGCCAAAAGGACGTCTTCAGCCTGGCTGAGCAGCTCTATGCCACAGTCGAGCTCCGTGGCGCGCCCGCCTCCAACCCGGGGACGAGACGCTCCGGCGATATCTCGGATCTGGCTCGCGGGATCGTGTTCGCCGCGCCCGCAATCATGTTCGCGGGCGCCACTCTTGCTCTGGGGCACTGGCTCTCGTGGTGGTCGACGCCCCTCGCCCTCATCTGGGGCTGGGCCTTCAGCCAGTTCGTGGCCTATGTGGGTTTTTCGCGGCGAGCCTGGGGCAAGCCGGCCGGTTCGGCACCGGCCTGGGGACTGCTGGCGGCGTTGATCTCCTGTGGCTGCCTGGGCCTGGCGGGCGATGTGCTCCTGGGCGGGAAGTTCTCCGGTGTGCTGTTCGCCGCCGCCGCATGCGCGTTCATGACAGCGGCGGCCGAACTGGTGGTGCGAGGTCAGGAGGTCACGGTCGGGCTCATGCTCCTGCCGGGAGCCGTCGGCTCAATAGTCTTCATCGTCAAGGAGCCGTTCCGCATCCCGGCGGCCGTCGTCCTAGCGCTGGCCACCGCCAGCGTGGCGGGCACCGTCCTCGCCGCGCTGCGCCATTTGCCGGCTCGCTGGTGGCGGGAGCCTGCTCTGTCCCTGGCGGAGACCCCGTCCGCGGTGCGCTATTTCGTGCACGGCCTGTGCTGTGGCCTGTTTGTGGCGCTCTTCATGGTGCTCGAGCCCGGCGGCAACGGCACGCGGGGTTGGCCGGCGGCCGCCGCCTACCCGATCATCCTGTCCCTGGGGGCGATGGAATGGCAGTTGCGCTCGCTGAAGGCGAGTGCGCGCCGCGCCCTTCTGAGAACGCACACGCTGGCACAGTTCACCCGGGCGGCACGTAGGGCTCTGGCCCGCTCGCTGGTTTCCTACCTCTCCGTCCTGGCCGCCGCGACCGGCTTGGTGGAAGCCCTTGCTTTTGCACGAGACATGACCATCCCGACGCCGTTGTTGGCCGCCGGCGCGTCGGTGGCCCTTGCCTTTTTCTTGGGCCTGGTCGTCGCCTCCTGCGGACGGATCGACCTGGTACTGCCGACATGGGTCGCCGGTCTCGGCGTCTACGGCGCCTGGTCGCTTTCCGCCCGTCTCACCCACGCCGGTGGAGCATTTGGTGACGCCAGGCTCGCCTTCTGCGTCGCCGCGCTGGTATCGGCCATCTGCCTGGCGGTCGTGTCCGCCCGCGTCATCGTCAGCCCCATCTGCCATGGATAACCAACCGCTTAGGAGAACTCATGCCTGAATTTGTTGCCGTAACAGGAGCCGACGGCTTTATCGGATCCCATCTGGTCGAGACCCTGGTGCGCGCCGGCCACCGCGTTCGCGCCATGGCGCTTTACAACTCGATGGGCTCGTGGGGCTGGCTCGAACACCTGGAGCCCGACATCCTGGCGTCGGTCGAGGTGCAGCTGGGCGACGTCCGGGACCGGGACTGCGTGCTCGGGCTCAAGCGCG
>PMLI01000197.1 GCA_003158835.1 Acidimicrobiaceae bacterium | reverse complement strand
GAGCAACGGGCTGGGCTGGCGCTGGACGTACGGGACCATGGCAATGGCTCTGGTGGGCCTCGGTCTCGTGTTCAGCCTGGTCCAGGGGTCCTGGGAGCCGCCCGTGGAGACGGCGCGCCGCAAGTCGCTGGTGGCAGTCGCGCTCGGGGGCCTCACGTTCGCCGCTGTCGAAACCGGTGTCGAGTCCGGGGCGGGCATCTGGGGTTACGTCTTCCTGACCTCTGGACGCGGCCTGTCGCATGGGACCGCGGGCGTCGCCGTTTCAGCCTACTGGGCCATGATGTTCCTCGGACGGGCCGTCCTCGGCCCCGTAGCCGAGTGGGCCGGGGCGACGCGTGTCCTGGCCGGCGCGGTTGCCGGCGTGACGGTCGGCGCCGGGATCATGGCAGTGCCCGGGCCCGCCTTCCTGGCTGTCATCGGCATGATGACAGTCGGCTTGGCCGCGGCCCCGGTTTTCCCCCTGTTCACCCTCACGACGGCGCAGAGAGTGGGCGTCGGCAACGTGGCCAGGACTACCTGGACGGTGAGCCTCCAGGTGACGGCGTCGGCGCTTGGCCGCGCCGTAGTGCCGGCCGGGATCGGCCTGGCCATCGGGGCCTTCAATGCCAAGGTCCTGGCCCCGTCGTTGCTCGTCCTCGGCCTGGCCATGGGCGGCGTCTACGTTCTCCTGTCGCGTCTGTCAAAGCGGCCGCTGAACTCGACTTGATAGGAGGCCGGAGGTTTACCCACGTAGCGTCGGGTCATCCACCTGAGCCCGCCACCGCCGCGCCTTGCCATCCTTGGCCCGTTCGGCCGTGCCACGCGTGTCGTACGCCTACACCACGGGGACGTCGGCCGCCCCCGGCACCGGAGGTTCAGGGCAGTCGGTCCGGTGGCGGTTCTCGTCGCCATGGACGAAGCGACCATAGCGCCCTCAGTGATCGGACCAAGCCCCGGCGTAGTCAACCATGCCGCGAATCGGCGTTCTTGGTACCCTCCGGGGCAATCAAAGATTAGGACGACCTAAAGGAGGCGCTAATGGCCACTCGTAGTGTTCGCATCTTCTTCGCCCTGTGCGGATCAGTAGGGATGGTCGGGTTCGCGATATCTACGGCGGGGGGAACAGCCGCAGCATTCGGGCTGCCGTCGGTGCAGGTGGGTTGCGGCAGCGCCTACACCACCATCGCGGCCGGCGTGGCCGCAGCGTCCCCCGGGTCGACCGTGCTGGTGTGCCCAGGCATCTACCACGAGGACGTGACCGTGAACAAAGCCCTCACTCTCACGGGCCTCAACGCCACCATCGACGCCACGGGCCTCGCCAACGGCGTCCAGGTGCTCGCGTCCAACGTGACGGTCAAAGGCTTCACGATCGAGAACGCCATCGGCGAGGGCGTCCTCGTCGGCGTGGACAGCCCGGGCGGTCTACCTCCCTACCCCACCTCAGAGCTGGTGGGGGGACCGGTGCTCACCAATGAAGCCATCATCGGCAACAACGTGTCCAATGACAACAAGGGCTTTGCCGGCCCAGGGGGGACGACCTCGACGTGCCTGTACCAGGGTGACTGCGGCGGTGGCATCCACCTCTCCGTCGTCTCCAACTCCACCGTGAGCGGCAACCACGTCAGTGGCAACGCCGACGGCATCCTGCTCACTGACGAGTACGGCCCCAACTTCGACAACGTGATCTCGTTCAACAAGGTGACCGACAACATCACCGAATGCGGCATCACGCTGCCCTCCCACAACCCCGGCGCTGTGAGTTACGGAGCACCGCCAACTTTCACGATCACAGGGCTCAACCCGAGCGTGGGCGGCGTCTACGGCAACAAGGTGCTGTTTAACGTCGTAACTGGCAACGGCACCGTGCCCTTGCCGGTCGTCCCAGGCAACCCCTTCCTCCAGGGAGGCGGGAGTGGCGCCGGAGTGGGCATCTTTGCCCCGAGCCCCGGCACGGCTGCCTATGACAACCTGGTCGAGGGCAACCAGATCTCGGGTAATGGCCTCGCCGGTGTCACCTTGCACAGCCACGCCCCCGGTCAGTACCTCAATGGCAACCAGATCATCGGCAACTTCATCGGGCAGAACAACGTCGATGGCGATGCGCTCAACGGCGTGGCGGGCCAGTCGGACCCCGCGACGACGGGTGTCATTGTCTTTTCGGCCGTTGGTGCCCTCCAGGTCACTATCGCCGGCAACGTAATCTCCAACAATGCCGATGGTGTATGGATCGACTCCCCACCTGTAAACGCCGGTGCCCCGGCCGTCAGCAACGTGTTCATCGGCGACGGCGTGAAAGTCTTGAACTTCTAGCGGCAGCGTGTGCAGGCCCTGGGCCGACTTGGACGCTTTTCAGGAAGTAACGCGGGGTCGTCTCCAAGTTATGCGGGGTCATCTCAGTTAAGTAGTCGCCGCCCGGTCCCTGGTTGTGGCCGGGCGGCGTTCCGCGTCTCCAAGCCCCTTTCGTTCAGGGCACCGGGCTTCTTGGCCAGCGCCCACTCCACCTGTAGGGGCAGCGCCGTGGACGTGCGCACCGCGCTTCGCGATCCCCCACACGGCCCTTAGACCCAAGGTGCTGGCAGCCCTACAGGCCCAGGCGCAGGCCGTGGAACTGGTTGACGTGAGCGGCGACCCGACGGCCCATTGGGCGCTCTTGGTCGAACTGTGGTCAGAGCAGCGTGACTTTCTCCTCGTCGAACATGACTTCGTCATTACCCCGAACACGGTGGCCACTGTCGCCTTCGACGCCTGTCCCGCTCCATGGTGCTCGGCGCCGTCCGACCTCCTGGGCGGGCACGATGGATGGTGGGACAGTATGTTGCATGCCAACAGGTGGCGCCGTTCGGCCGTGATCCTCAACACCCCAACCTGTTCAGCAGTATGCCGCCGTGTGCTCGGCATTGGATCGCGCTAGACGCCGCCAGTCTCCCGAGGCTTGCGAGGAAAATTGGACAGCCTTGCTGCCATCGTGAACTGTTGAACCAGCACCTGCGGGGCGAGCGGAGCGGCTCCGGTTATCCGTGGCCCTCTGAAATCGCCAACTGGCCCAAGCCGCTCGTTGACTACAACGTGTGGTTATCGCAATTTGCGCCTGCCGACGACCAGATGCCGGTACTCGAAGCGGCGATCTGCGCCGCCCGGCTCGCCCAGAGCGATGACCTCGAATTGCTCGAACGGCGCGCCCACTGTCAATGGTCAAGGCGTGTGCTTGGCGCAGCAGGGTTGCTTAGCGACTGAGCCCCACCCTGTCGGCGATAGCCTCCACCACCGGGCGGTGGAGTCTGAGGCGTTCAACGTGTGGGGCATCGGGCTGTTCCCTGAGTGTGGGCACGGTGCCCGAACTAAGGCCGACCAGCACGAACAACCCTAGCGGTGGCGGCAGTTGGCTTCTACACCAGCGGATGGACGCCCCCCACGGCAGCGTTCTGTCCCTCGGGCGGGTTGGACTGTTCCTTGGGCAGTACCTTTCCTAGAAGGGTCTCGGCCATCGCTTTGCCAGGATCAAGCGGCAACATGGCAAGGTGGGCAATGGCATCAGCCAGCACCCCCAACGGCCTACCGTAGTCGGGCGGTTCATTCCCGAGGTCTGCAAACCAGATATCCAACAGGCCAGCGTCGCCAAGCCTCCGAACCGTGGACATTGCGGCGAGAGCCACCAATCGAAAGCCCATCTGCTGGTCCCCTAAAGGGGGAGCTACACCGGTGCTCCTCTGGTGAGTGGCGACATACTCCCTGGTCATCCTTGCGGCGACCGCAGCCTCAACGTTACCGACGGCAACAATTTTAGGGATAGCGTAGGCTTCCCGAAGTAGCTGCAACCATGGTGAGTGAGTATGAGTCTCGGGCTGGGTTTCCATCATGTTTTGTCCTCCTCAAATCGTGGGAGTTACCTGCTCAAGCCGAAGGCCCGCAGGAGTTTTCGCGTGGTCCGACCGGTCTTCCGGTAGACACGGCGCCGCACGACCCGCCGCCCGTAAGCGGTCGGGCCACGGCTGGCGGCTCGTGCGTTGTTAGACAGCCGAGCGGCTCGGTAGAGCTGGCTGGTGATACTGCGGTGTCGTGCCATCAGACTACCGAAGCCGCGTCGGCGTCCAAATCGTTGAGTTCAAGCTTGATTGCCGCCAGGTCGTACCTGATCGAGGCGAGTTGGCTCCGGCCCTCGGCCGACAGCTTCGCGTGCTGATCGACCGTGCTGAGGCTCGCGACCCTGGCGTCCAGTGGCGCGATCTCGGAGCGTTCCTTGGCTGTAACCTTCTTCATGTCAGTGCCTCCTTGTAGGTGCTGGCCAGAGCCCGGGCCGTCCACACGGCGCCGGGCTCACCTGCTCGGTCAACTACCCTCCCGGTAGCCCTCCGTGCGGCCATGTGCAAGGCATAACCGCAGGTCAGGACGTGTGTCGACCTTTAGTAAGGTTTGCCCAACCTGGCCCAATCTCGGCGAAGTTGGGCGAGTTCCGGCCGACAGTAGCC
>PMLI01000076.1 GCA_003158835.1 Acidimicrobiaceae bacterium | reverse complement strand
CGCCGGTGCGGCCGGCACGCCGGAGGCGGGCCCGGTGACGGGCCCGGTGGCGGCGGAGAGCGGAGCAGTGCGCAAGAAGGTCAATGCAGGACCCGCGCGAAGCCGGTATTGCGAGCTGCCTCATCGTGGATGAGGCCCCTCACGTGCTTCTTCAGCTCGAGAAATTCGCTCTCCACCTGTTGCGAAAATTGGCGCGGGCGGGGCAGGTGCACGTCGATGAGCTCCCGGACTTGCCCGGGTTTGGTCGACAGCACGCAAATCCGGTCGGCCAGGAAGATCGCCTCGTCGATGTCGTGGGTNNCGAAGGGCTCGTCCATCAGCAGAATGCTGGGCTGCAACGCCAGCGCCCGGGCTATGGCGACACGTTGCTGCATACCGCCGGAAAGCTGGAAAGGATAACTGTGAGCGAAGTCGAGCAGCCCGACGACGTCCAGGTACCGCCGGGCCACCTCGGCCCGCTCCCTTTTTGGCATGTGGCGCAAGCCGAACTCGACGTTGTCCAGCGCCGACAGCCACGGGTAAAGCGTGTACTGCTGGAACACCATGCCCCGGTCCCGCCCCGCCGCCAGCAGCGGGGCGTTGTCCAAGGTGAGCTCGCCGGTGCTGGCCGGCTCGAGACCGGCGACGATGCGCAGAAGGGTCGACTTGCCACATCCCGAGGCCCCCACGACGGAGACGAACTCCCCGTCGTCAAGGGTGAGGTTGATGTCGCGGAGAGCCTGAACAGTGCCCTTGCGCGTGCGGAACGTCTTCTCCACACCTTTCAGCACCAGCCGGGCCGCCATGGCTAGCGCCTCCCCCGGGCCATATAGGGGAACGCCTTGGCGTAAATCGCCTTGAACGAGAAGTCGAAGATGAGCCCGAGCACGCCGATGATGATTATGCCCAGGATGATCTCGGGCGTGTTGAGGTAGNNCGTTCGTGGCGCCCACCAGTTCCACCACCACGAGGTAAGTCCAACCCCAGCCCATGGAGATCCGCAAAGTGTCCACGATGCCGGGCAGCGCGGCCCGGAAGATCACCCGCCGCACGACCTTGGAAGGAGACAGGCCAAGTGTGTAGGCCATGTCCACGAACTGGGTGGGCACGTTCTTGACGTTGTCCATAACCAGCAGGACCTCTTGGAAAAAGATGGCGATAAAGAGGATGACCAGTTTTTGTGTGGTTGACGTCCCGAACCAGATGAGCGTGAGGGGGATGAAGGCGACCTTCGGGGTATAGCGCATAAAGTCGATCGGTGGCTCGCGGCCGGCTTCGAAGACCTTGTAGGAGCCCATGAGCATCCCCACCGGTATAGCCACCACGGAACTGATGACGAACCCGAGCACGATCCGCAACACGCTCGCCCCGATATCGGGCCAGAGGATGCCCGTGCTCGACTCGGTCACGGCCGCCTGCCAGACCTGGGTCGGAGTGGGGAGGAACAGGTTTTGGACGGCTCCGGCATAGCTGAGCCCGGCCCAAAGAGCGAACACGAAGCATAGGGAAAGCACGGCCACCGACCAGTAGGTCCGCCGCTGCACCGGCTCGTAGAGCCTTAGCCGGCGTCGCTGCAGGAGCGGCGCCCTGGGAGCGCTCGCCGTAGCGGCGAGCGCTCCCGTGCCCGGACGCGTCCCCAAGCTCACTTCAGGAAGTTGAAGTCCGCTACTGAGCCTAAGGTGACGGGGTGCTTGATCTGGCCCATCGCCTGGAGCGTCTTACCGATGGCGAGGTACTCGGACGCAAGCTTGCCCGAGGAGACAAGTGACTGGTTATTGGCTACGGAGTAAAGGATGACACCGGACAGGGTCGAAGCCAGCGAGGCCGGTGTGGCTCCTACGCCCTTGGCCATGATGGCCACCGCCTGCTGGCGGTGAGTGGCGAAGAAGGTGATCGAGTCGCTCCACGCTTCTACGAGCTGGCGGGCCTGGGTGGCATGACCGGCCAACCAGCTTTTGTTGGCCACCAGGAAGTCGCTGATCAAGCCGGGCGCCTGGGCGCTGGAGAAAAAGACGTGCACGTTGGTCGCACTGGGACTGCTCGTGGCCTCACTGATGTACGGCTGGTAGGTCACGACGACCTTGTCCTTACCGGCGATGAGCAGCGTGCCCGCATCAGCGGCGGGCACATTGACCGACTTCACGGAGTTGAAGGCCATGTGGTGCTCGAGGAGGTAGTAATGGAGCAACAGGTCGCTCGTCGTCCCGAACTCGTAGGCGACCGTCTGCCCCTTCAGCTCTGCCGCGGTGGAGATCGATTTGGCCGACACGATGGCGTCCGCCCCGTTCGAGTCGTCCTCGAGCAGCAGCGGGACAGCCGGTTCCCCCAGGTTGGCGAACTGGATGGTCCGGCCCGTGTCGATATTGGACACGTTGGTCTTGCCGGCAACGAGGGCGGCGTTCCTATCCGCGTCCTGTTCGAAGTTGACTATGTTGACCTTCAAGCCGTACTTGGTGAAGTAGCCCTCTTGCTGGGCGATATACCAGGGTGCATAGCCGATCCACGGCTCGATGCCCATGGAGACGTTGGCGAGGGTCGTGGAGCTCGCTCCTGAGGTGCCGAGGAGCCCAACGGTGACTGTGGCCGTGATTGCTGTTCCCAGCGTCGACGCTGCCAGCTTGCGCAGCTTGTTCCTAGGGGTCATTGCGCTCCTATCTACCAGGTGGAGACTGTGCACATATATGTACAGCGTGCCTAGTCCTGCAAGCTTGCATCTTCTACCGGCCAGGCGCCGATGTCGAGGCAGCTGATGAGCGTTAACAGGCCCGTAACCCGGGCGCGAGCTCGCGCCGCAACCGGGGTGCGGCTCCGGCTCCCCCCGAGGCGCGCCGAGCGGTACATACAGGCGGTACGTACAGGCGGTA
>PMLI01000489.1 GCA_003158835.1 Acidimicrobiaceae bacterium | reverse complement strand
TTCGCCATCGCCGGCTATTCCCGGGACCGCATCGAGCGCTCCTTCCCCGCACTGTGGAACGCCTTCCATTACGGCCCACCTCCCCATGCCGGCATCGCCCCGGGGGTGGACCGCCTCCTCATGCTCCTTTCGGACCAGCCCAACATCCGTGAGGTCATCGCCTTCCCCCTCAACCAGATGGCCCGCGACCTCCTGATGGGGGCGCCGGCGCCGGTCACACCGGCCCAGCTGGCGGAGCTGCACCTCAACGTGGTACTGCCGAAAAAGAGCTAGAACGAGACGACGGGCTTATGGGTGACCGGCCCCGTCGTAGTACGCCCCGAGCTCACAGATAGAAGTGAAGTTGTGGTCCCCCCCGGGGGCGCCGAGGATACGGATCCCGTCGCCGGCCATAGGGCTGAACCTGAACGTGTACTACTTAGCGGGCCCGGCGGTGCCGTCGTACGGGTAAGGCGGCGTAACCAAGAGCCCGTGGACGTCCGTCCATTGGAAGTGCCGGCGGACCTGGGCCCGCAGCCCGCCGCCGAACCAGCCGCCGTCGCCGTACATCGTCCCGGTGGTGTACACGACGCGGTCGAAGTAATACTCCCGATCGAAGGTGTACCCCCAGAAGTCCAATGCCTTGTGGGAGCCGTCGAAGCTGTCTTCGCTCTTGTCGGTTATACCGTCGTTGTAGAAATCTCCGTGGCCGAAATGGGCGCTCTTCTCGATCGTGGTGACGCCGGCGGCGGTACGGGCCAGGTTATTGGACGCGTCCGGCACATTGTGGGCCACAGTCGGCTTATAGGGCCCGACCCGGAACTTCCGCAGCGAGAACTCATAGTTGGGTGACCCACAGCCGTTACCGACGAACCAATTCGACTGGGCCCACATCTCCCGCCCGTCCGGGCTGATGAACTTGGAAGGGATGGTGACGCCGTAACCGCCGTTCTTCCGGCCGGGGCAGCCGGACCAGGCACGCGGCCTCCCGTACCAGGGGTAGCCCCCCGCGTCCTTGGTCGTGAACAGGCGCCATGGCCCCCACGGCTCGGGCGCCTCGTAGAACTCGAAGGTGTACTCGGTCCAGGACGTGTACAGGTACCGGCCGGAGGGGGGCGTTGTAGACGACACCGCCTTGCGAGACCACCGATAGGTTCGTCGGGCCATTGTCCGTGAACAAACGGGCCATTGTCCGTGAACAAAGTGGGATAAATGCGCCGGGCATCGTGCAGTACTGCGACCTTGCTCATGATGTCCGGGCTCCACCTCGGTCGGCCCGCCGGCCCGGTCCCGGCATAAAATTCCCAGGTCGACCTGTCCTGTATGCTCACCCGCGGTGCCCGGGCTAGATAGAGGTGGGCCGGGCTCGGGACGGTGTTGCTGTACGAGTCCCGCCAGTTACCGTCCAACCCGTAAGCGTAAACGTAAGCCGTCCCCTTCGGCCCGAGCACACCGGCATGGCCCTGGCTCCGGCCGAAGTCCAAGAAGAAGACAGTCGTGAACACGTGGTCGGTGAACATCGGGCGGGACGTCTTGCGCCAGGCTTCCCCGTAATCAAGGGACATCGAAATGCTCGCATTCGGCGCGTCATTAAAGGCTTGGGGCCCGGCTGAGTAGCGCAGGTCCTGTACGGCGATGTAAAGCTCGTCCCGGCCGTCGTGGTTACCGTCGACGCCCAGCATGCCCGTCGGCTTACGGTTGTAGTCCCCCGGGATTACCCCAGACCTCGGCCACCGCGGCACCTGACGAAAGGCTGGCGCCCGCGAGCCCGGTCCGGGGTGTTCCCGAGATCCGGTTGACCACGACGTCGGAGGACGTGGGGTTGCTGAACCCGGTCCCGTCGCCGTTGGCGGCGTAGGTGTTGTCGTCGTCGGCCCACGCGGATGGCCATAGGTCCCCGTCGCTGCTGGTGCCGTAGCTGGCGGCATACTCTGCGAACGCGGTCGCAAAGAACGTACTGTCGGGCTCGACAAAGTCGTAGCCGGCCGCCGGTTGCGGTCGCCCCCGGGTTGGGTGCGCCAACCGCGACCGCGGCACCAGGGCGGCTACGGCGGTCGTCGACAGCTTGAGAAAGCGCCGGCGCGAGACCTCGCCCGGGTCAGTCACGCGACAACGGACCGTCCACAGCTCGGTCCTTTCCGTCGAGGTGGCCGCCATATCTTGTCAAGAAATGCATGGCAGCGCCGGCGCCTTGCTAGCATGCAAACATATGTTCCCTACCCCGGCTTGGGACGAGGGTCTCGACGAGGCTCAGCTGGCCGTGGCCAGCCACGGTGCCGGACCGCTCGTGGTCGTGGCGGGCGCCGGGACGGGCAAAACACGGGCGTTGGTGTCGCGGGTGGCATCCCTCATCCAGCGAGGGACCGCTCCCGAACGTATCCTGCTGCTGACCTTCACCCGCCGCGCCGCGGACGAAATGCTCAGCCGTGCCACCAACCTCGTCGCCCTGCGGAGCGACCGGCGCCCCTGGGGTGGCACCTTTCACGCTGTGGCGCACCGCTATGTCGCCGCCTACGCCGTACCCCTGGGCCTGCCCACGGGGTTCAGCGTCATCGACCCCGGCGAGGCTGGCGACCTCATGGAACTCATGCGGGGCGACTACGACCTCGGCGGCACGGCGGTGCGCTCCCCCCGCTCGGCCACTCTCGTCGACATCTACTCGCGTTGCATAAATACCGGCCATAGGTTGCACGAGGTTTTGGAAGTCGATTACCCGTGGTGCAAACCGCACTTGGACGCCATGGCCGAATTGTTCGGCGCTTACACGGCCCGCAAACACCAGGCCGCTCTGCTGGATTTCGACGATTTGCTCCTGTACTGGCGGGCGCTGCTGAGCGAGGAGGACCTGGGACGGCACGTGGCCGAGATGTTCGACTATGTACTCGTCGACGAGTACCAGGACGTCAACAGCCTCCAGGTCGACATCGTGCGGCTCCTGGCGCCCAAGGGAAGGGGCCTCACCGTGGTCGGCGACGAGGCACAGGCCATATACGGCTTCCGGGGCGCCGACTTTCACCACTTGCGAGAGCTGGTCCTGGACTTCCCCGACGCATCGATGATCACGCTGCAACGCAACTTCCGGTCCCGCCAGGGGATCCTGGACGTCGCCAACACCGTTCGCCCCAATGGTGACGGCGTTGGCCTCCGGCTCTTCTCGGAGCGTGGCCGTGGCGTCAAACCGAGCCTGGTGCATTGCCATGACGCCTCGGCCGAGGCCGCGGCCGTCGTCGAGCGCGTGCTGGAAGCGCACGAGCGCGCTACGCCGCTGCGCGAACAAGCCGTCCTGCTGCGGGCCGCTCATCACAGCGACCTGATCGAAGTGGAGCTCACCGCCCGCAAGGTACCGTACCGCAAGTACGGGGGGCTGCGGTTCCTCGAGGCGGCCCATGTCAAGGATTTCGTCATGACCGCCCGCCTGCTCGACAACCCGCACGACGAGATCGCCTGGTACCGCCTGCTGCGTCTGCACCAGGACATCGGCCCGGCCCGGGCCAGGGCACTGGTCGGCACCGCCCTGGCCACCCCCGACGTCCTCGGAGACTGGCCGCAACTGGTCGCCGCGGCACCGGCCGCCGCTCGCTCCGCTCTGGCCGGCACCCTCGACAAAATGGTCGAGGCCCGGTCCCTCCCCGCTCCGGGCCGACGAGCCGAGACCGTGGTGGCCGCCATCCGGCCTTTGCTGGTCGGTCGTTACCCGGACGCCGCCGTGCGCCTGCGCGACCTCGAGCGCCTGGCTGCTGCCGCCGCCAAGGCGCCGGACCTGTCCAGCTGGCTGGCCGAGCTCACCCTCGACCCGCCCGAGTCGACGGGCGACTTCGCCGGTCCCCCTCACCTGGACGAGGACTACCTGATCATCTCTACCATCCACTCCGCCAAAGGCCTCGAATGGTCGGCCGTCCATGTCCCCCATGTGGTCGACGGCTTCATTCCCATCGATATGGCCCTGGGCACCGCGGACGGCCTGGAAGAGGAGCGTCGCCTTTTCTACGTCGCCGTCACCCGGGCCCGGGACGAGCTGTACCTGTACGTACCCTTGCGTATGCCTTACCACCGACGGGGCCGCGACGACCGCCACGGCTTCGCCCTGCAGAGCCGTTTCCTCGAGGAGGAGGTGATCTCAGCCCTCGACGTCGTCGAACAGCCCGTCCCCCGCCTCAGGGTGCCGGTCGGGCCGGTGCCAGCCAAGATTTCGGTCGACCTCAGTTCGTTGTGGGCATGAGGTTGCTGTTGTTTTCGGGGTCTTGCTGTTGTGTTCGGGGTATGAGGTCGTGATGTATATGACGGGCCCCGCCTGGCTCCGTGACGGGGCCGGTTAGCCTTTCGCCGGATGCTCCTAGACCAGATGGCCCTCCCCCCCGGCGGCTACCCACGATGAGCACCGACCGGACCGACGGGCCCCGTCCCGGGGCCGAGGAGGCGGTCGTCACCCAGGGTAAGCTCTGGCCCCGCGAGAGGGGCCGTAAGTCGGGCCGGGGCCTGATCACCAGCGTCGAAGGCATCCCGGCGTTGTCCCTGGACGCCATCAGCTCGGTGGCGTACGGGCCCCAGGCGATGCTCGTGGTACTGGCCACGGCCGGCGCCGGCGCCCTGGCCAAGATCGAGCCGATCACGGTCGTCATCGTCGTGCTCCTGGTCATCCTGGTGTTCTCCTACCGCCAGGTCATCGAGGCCTATCCCGATGGCGGCGGCTGCTATGCCGTTTCCAAAGCCAACCTGGGCCCTCGGGCCAGCCACGTCGCCGCGGCATCCCTCGTGGTCGACTACGTCCTGACGGTCGCCGTGTCCATCGCCGCCGGGGTCGCGGCGCTGGTGTCCGCCTTCCCCTCTCTCAGCCCCGACAGCCTGTGGTTGAGCTTGGCCATCCTGGGGTTGCTGACCGCTCTCAACCTCCGCGGCATTGCCACCAGTGCACGGACTTTCCTCCTGCCCACGCTGGTGTTCATCGTCGGCATATACGCGGTGATCATCGCCGGCCTGGCCCGGTCACACCCCGCGGCCGGCTCTGGCGTCCACCCGTTCACCGTCCCCAAGACGGCCGCCGCGCTGGGGATCCTCCTTCTGCTGAAGGCCTTCGCGGCCGGTTCCAGCGCCCTTACGGGGATCGAAGCCATCGCCAACGACGTCCCCGCTTTCCGGGAGCCGAAGGCGCGCCGGGCCATGCGCACCGAAGTCCTGCTCGGTTGCATCCTCGGCAGCATGTTGCTGGGCCTGGCCTTCCTCACGGTCCGGTTCCACATCGGGCCCAGCGCCAAACAGACCGTTCTCAGCCAGATCACGGGGGCCTCGATCGGGCGGGGCGCCGTCTACTACGTCGTCGACCTTGCCACCACCTTCATCCTGGCCCTGGCGGCCAATACGTCCTTCGGTGGCCTGCCCGTCCTGGCCAGCCTGCTGGCCCGGGACAGCCTGGTGCCCCACGTCTTCGGGCTGCGCGCCGACCGACCCGTTTACCGCTACGGGGTGGTGTCCCTGGCGGTCCTGGCGGCAGTGCTGCTGGTGGCCGTCAACGCCGACACCAACGCCCTGATCCCGCTTTACGCCATCGGGGTCTTCACCGGCTTCACCCTGTCCCAGACGGGACTGGTGCGGCACTGGAGACGGGAGCGGCCGCAACGGTGGTGGGCCAAAGCGGCCCTCAACGGGACCGGCGCGGCCATGACCGCCGCGGCCACCGTCATCTTCCTGACGACGAAGTTCACGTCGGGCGCCTGGGTGGTCGTGATCGCGATCCCAGCCCTGCTCGTCCTGTTCTCCCGCATCGCCCGGTACTACGCCGACGTCGGCCGGGAACTCGGCACCAACCGCGTCCCCGGGGAACCCCGGGCCGAAAAGAGCCTGGTGGTGGTGGCCGTCTCGGGCGTGTCCCGCATGACGGAATTCGCCCTCAGCACGGCCCTGTCCCTCAGCGACGAGGTGGTGGCGGTGAGCGTGCAGTTCGACGACGACCGGGCCGAGGCTCTCCAAGCAGCCTGGGACCGTTGGCGCCCGGGGGTCCGGCTGGACGTCTTGCGTTCACCTTCCCGCTCCATCGTCACACCCATGGTGGGCTACCTGGGCTCGCCGGAAGTCCGGGCACACCACCAGGTCCTGGTCCTCATCCCCGAAGTCGAGCCGCGCAAGTGGCGGCACCAGCTGTTGCAAAACCAGCGGGGCGTGATCCTCGCCAACGTCTTACGTCGACGTGCCTACGTCAACGTGCTCAGAGTCCCGTTCCGCCTCACCCAGGATTAACGGGGCGGCGAAGTGGTCGATCACCCCGGGCCTCCGGGACGCGTCATAGCCGGCGCGGGTTACCCGGCGAGGCTCACCCGGCGGGGGTCACCCGGCTCCGGCTACTCGCCGGCAGGCTCCCCGTCCCGCACCTCGTCCCCGTCGACGTGGCCCTCGCCCTGGTCTGCGGCCGTTTCGGCCGGGCCCTGGGTGGTCACATGTTCATCCAGGGCCGCCAAAGCGGCCGTGACCGCCTCAGCCGGGCCACCCTGGCGTTGCTCGGCGTAGACGGCCGCGCCCAGGTCCCGGAGAAGCCCGTCCCATTGGTGCTTGGCCTGGGCTTGGTCGAGCTTGGCCTTACCCTGGTTAACTCCCTGCTGCGCCTTGGTAAGGGCCTGCCCCGCACCTTGCTTCACCTTGTCCATTAGGCCCATCACAGCCTCCTTTTCGGTTAGTGCTGCGGGGCGTCGGCGCTGCCGCCGGTACCGCACTCGGGCATGTCTTTGACTCCTCGCGGCGCTTGGGCGGATCATAGCTCCCCGGCTGCAGCCCTCTTCAGCGGCCCTCAGGGAGCCTTGGACCAGCGTCGCCTCTTAGCGCGTCTGCCCGGCCACGGCGAGCAGCTCGGCCGCGATCATGCCTTGGTGCGTGCACCGGAGGTAAACAAGGCGGAGGGTGCCGGGCTCGGAGCAGCCACGGCCCGCCTGTTCGGCGCGCTGGGCGGCTAGCGTCTCCCGTCAGCTTGGTAACACGTCGCGGCGCAGGCACGCACGCTGCAGCAGCGTTGTCACGAGAAGGGGGAACCGAGCATGGGAACAGAGGAAAACAAGGCCGTTGTTCGTCGGTTCATGAGCGAGGTGATAGCCGGTGGCAACCTCGATGTAGCCGACGAAGTGCTGGCGTCGAACTACGTGAACCTCGCCATGGGCGGCAGCGATCTCGCCGGCATCAAGACGATGGTCACCGCCACCAGTGCCGTGCTAAAAGAGCAGCGGTTCGACGATGAGGAGATGGTGGCCGATGGCGACGCCGTGTTCGCCCGGTTCAACTACGTCATCACTCTCCCCGACGGGAGTACGACGACGTCCAGGGCTCTCGCTTACTACCGCCTCGCCAATGGCAAGATCGTGGTAAATGATGCGATGTTCGACCCCGATCTCATGCATGTGCTCCTCCCGCTCATGGCACCGCCGCCCGGGGCACAGTCGTGACGGCTCACGACACCCAGACGTTGGCACAACGTGTCATCGACCTGAACCTATCGTCGACCGCCTTCAAGCCTTTGCTGGTCGCAGGACCTGAGGGGAGCCGCCAGACGACCGCTTAGGCCGGACGGGCAGTGCCGCTCCCTTCCCTTGGGCGCAGTGCACCACCTCGGTCAAGCGCCTCACACGATGGAGGACGTTACGGCTGCAAACGCCTCAAGCGGCCCATGACGTCGCCGCCGATCCTCAGGCCGTCGTTGGCAGACACGGCGGGAATGACGCTGATGTCGAACACGTCGCTCCACTCGAACTGGAACTCCATCACCGCGGCAATGTCATCCGTGTTGAAAATGGAGACCACCGTAACATCACTTGCCATTGGCCAGTACTCAGCGATAACCCGAAGGCCGGCAGGGTACTGCCAGGCGGCGCGGCGGCCCAGGGCGGCATCACGCTCTGCGCCGCTGACCGAGGAACGGAAGCGAAGAAGTGCTACGTAGTCCACTTTTACCCCCTGTCGACGTCCGGCTGTCGGGCGCTTTCGGACACCGTAGCAGCGGGGTCTCAACGCAGGCCTCGGTTTTGACACGAAGGCCGATAATTAATCGCCAACGGCCGCCAAATCCTGAGGCCATCTCGGCCGGAGACCGAAACGGGGAAAGACGCCAGCCAGGTGCTGCACGTGACAGAGCCCCTCATTGGGTCATGGCGCGTCGACCACTCCGCCCTGCGGCGGGCGACACGCCGGACGTTCTTCTCCGGGTTATTGAGTGCCACCGGCCCGGCCCGGCCCGGCCCGGCCTCGACCCAGGCGAGCAGAATGACAACCTCGCTCGGCCAGGTCTCACCGGTGATACTCTGAGCAGATGAGCGACGTTTCGATCAGGGATCTGCGCAACCGTGGGGGCGAGGTCATCGACCGCGTGGAGCGCGGTGAGCGGCTTACAGTCACCCGCGACGGGCGGCAAGTAGCCGAACTACGGCCTCTCGAGCGGCACCCAGTCAAGGCCGGCGTGCTGATCGAGCGGTGGTCCCGGCTACCTCGGTTCGATCCCGACGGGCTTCGCCAGGATATCGACCAGGCGATCGATTCCCGTCTATGACCGAGCGTGGGATACTCGATACCTCCGCGGTTGTCCTCCTCGGCCGCCTCCACGAGCAACACCTCCCCGAGGAACCGGTCATTACCGCAGTCACCTTGGCGGAACTCTCAGTCGGTCCGCTCGTCGCGACCACCCGCAAGGAGCGGGCTGCTCGTCAGGCCGTGCTCCAGCAGGCTGAAGCTGATTTCCAACCGTTGCCATTCGATGCCGACGCGGCCAGGGCATTTGGCCGAGTGGCCGCATCATTGAGAGCGGGTGGCCGCAAGATTCAAGCTCGCAGCTACGACGCCATGATCGCTGCTACGGCTATCGCCAACGGACTTCCCCTCTACACCGTCAACCCCGACGACTTCTCCGTAATCAACGGGCTTGATCTGCGACCCATCCCCCATCCCGACCAAGCGTTGTCCCCGACCTGATCTGCTTACGACAGAACGCGCGCTCCGCCAAATGCGGGTCGGCATGGCCGGGTGCGCGCGCCGGGAACGGGTGGTTATGAGCGTTATTTTCCAAGCGGTTCATCAGGATTTCGTCATCGCGTAATCGGCGATTTCTCCGGCCCGGGCCATAGGAGGGACTGGCCTCAGGTACCTGAGCCGACGCGGGTCCCCCAGGGATCTGAGGGTGTACCCTGGTCACGGGTGTTTAGGTCGCCCGTACTCCCCACTGGCGTCAATGACAAGGAACCGTATGCGCAGCGAACGAGCGGGCCAGGCGGGTACCGACGAGAGGCCCGAGCACTGACCGGCCAGCGGGAGTCCCCGGAGCCTGACTTCCGGGCCCTGTTCGAGGGGGGGCCAGTTCTGTTCTTGGTGCTAAACCCGGCGTTGGAGGTCGTGGCGGTCAGTGACGCCTACTTGAAAGCGACGACGACCGAACGTCACGCCATCGTGGGCCGGGGGATTTTCGACGTGTTACCCGACAACCCGGCTGACCCCGGGGCGACGGGGGTGGCCAATCTGAGGATGTCGTTGGACCGTGTCGCTCGGAAGTTGGTAACCGATACGATGCCGCTACAAAAATACGACATCCGCAGCCCGGATAACGCGTTCGAGGTGCGGTACTGGGCCCCGACGAACTCGCCTGTCCTCGGCCCCGACGGTTCGCTTGCCTACATCATCCATAGGGTTGAGGATGTAACCGCGTTCATGTACCTCCAAAGGACCAACCGGGTCGCCGAAGACGTCACTAACGAGAACCGATGGCGCGCCGACGCCATGGGGGCCGAGATCTACATGCGGTCCCAGCAAGTGGCGGAGGAGGGCCAGAAGCTGCGCGAGAGCGAGGACCGGTTCCGCCTGGCGTTCGAAAACGCCCCGGTCGGCGTGGCCCTAGAGAGCCTGGCCGCGGGCAGGCTCGGCCGGTACCTAGAAGTCAACCGGGCATTTTGCAACCTCACCGGCTACCGCCG
>PMLI01000102.1 GCA_003158835.1 Acidimicrobiaceae bacterium | reverse complement strand
GCCTTGGCCACCAGCAGGGCCAGCCATGTCTTCCCCCCGCCCGGCTCCGAGTGGATCCCGTTGACGGCACCGCGATAGAGAAGCCGCTGCCCGTCCGAACGGCACAGCAGCGACGGGCGATCGTCTACCGGCGCCCCAGATAAGAGGCCAGCCATGTCGACCGGAGCCCCAAGAGCGCCACCTTCGGGGGGTAGGCCCAGGCTCATCGCTGGGCCTCGGGAGGGTTCAATAAGTCGGCGATCACCCAAAGAGCGGCTGGGCCGAAAGTGGCTGAGTCACCGGCAGCGGCAAGTAGACGGAACTGCACGGCCGTCCTTTGCTGGCGGTAGATGAGGAGGTCGACGCCCGCCTTCGGAAAGTCGAGGGCGGCAATTCGTAATGCCACATGGACTGAGATATGGGACCGCGGTGCCAAGGGGAGCATCAGGGAAGGGTCCAGGTAGCGACCTTCCGGTACAAAGCGGCCGGTTAAGTGGTGCAGGTGGGGCGCCGTCATCGAGGAGCCCTGGCGTAACGGAACGCGGGGGTGCCGCTGATGCGCTGCACATCGAGCAGGGCTATCACCGCGTCAGCGTCGGCTAAGAGCCGGTAGTGCCCTGACTGCTCGTCGCCACCGAGGACCTCGACGGGCGCCCACCGCGAGACCAGGCGCTGGAACCGGGCCGGTGTAATGGGCCGGCCGCGGTAGTCGCCGCCAGCTGCCAGCAGGCGGGCCAGCTCGGAATGCTTACCGATGCGTCGTGCGGTCGGTATATCAACCTCGACGTACGACGAGCGCTCAGGGTTGGCCAGTACGGCCGAGATGTGTGCCTTTGGGACTGCCTGGTTCGGCCGGTAATGCCCTAAGGCCTCTCTTGCTGATGGTGGCTCTTCGCCCCTGGCCCGGGCCTCGGCACGTCCTCGTTCAAGGCGGACCTCGTACAAGGTGCGACCGGTGCGACCGGCTTCCGCCCGCAGGGACTCACGCTGGGCCATCAGCGCCGCTCTGCTTCCCAACGACCGGCGTTACAGGACGGACCGTCGGCGCGCTGGTCGACAACCAGGGCGTCGCTTAGGAGAGCAAGTGACCTGGGCACGGAGGCTCCTCGGAGGAATCCACAGGGGCCACGCGTGCGGTATGATCGTCGGTGGGTGACGACGAACGGGCCGCTGCATGGTCCGAAGAATTGGGCATTGGTCCTTGGGTGGTAGACTCAAGGACCTTTGTTTTGGGGGCTGAGTGCGCTTCGACGGGCTCGGCCCGTCCCAGGGAAGCACGTAGCCCGACGGTGGCGGCCTCGGCCAACAACCCCGGCAGTTCGTCGAGCAGAGTGGTCGCGACCAGTTCGTCAACCGTGCAGCCCGCGGCCTCCGCACGAGAGCGCAGATCCGCCACAATGTCGGGAGGCAGGTGCAGCCGCGTGGGCGTGGTGGTCCGCATCAACGTCGTTCTCCGAAGGCCCGGCGCAGAGCCTTCTCGGCAACCGAACTCTCGCTGGCTCCGGCCCCGAGCACGTAAGCGGCGAAGTGGAGGACGCTTGCGAAACCGATAGGCAGATGCACGAGGAGCCCTCGGGACGGAGGCCGCGGAGCCGGGACCGAGTGGGCCGGAACGATCTCTTGATTCATTACCCATCAACCTAAAAAACGGGTTTTCGGTCAAAGCGGTACCCCGTGCCGGATTTGGCCTATCCGATCCGGTACACTTGATCCATGAGGCGAGACTCGAAACGGGCGCAAGCGCTCCTGGCGACTCTGGATGAGGCAGGCGTGACACTGAAGGGGCGCGCCCCATCGGGTCGCACGCTCCAAAGCCTGGACGACCAGGGCATGCTCCCTGATGCCGAGCCAGAAGGGCGCCTCATCGCCTATTTCCGTTTGCTCGACGAGCTGGGTTACGGGCCTGGGTGCGACCCGGACCACATCGTCCGGGTGCTGCTCACCAAAGGCCACCCCCGTGAACGGGCTCGGGACGCCATCCGGCGTGCGATGGCGGCCGACGGGTTGGGCCCAGGGGACGAGGCGCTCCTGAGCGGACAGGGGCTCGCCCGGCTGGTGGCAATGGCAGGGATGAGCACCCCCGAGGTCCACCAGGTCGTCGCCGATAGCTGGCAGAAGGTACCGGCAGCATCAGCGCTCATCAAACGCTTGTCGTCTATGACGGTTACCGGCGGCCGCACTGACTACGCCGGGGTGATCCGCGGCCCGCTCGTCGAAACGCCCCCACAGCGGCATGGTGCCATTGTCGATACCTTCGTACAGGCGGTGATGGGAGATGAGCCGGACGATCTAAGTCCGTTCGCGGATATGGCTGCCCTCTTCGGGACCCGGCAGGCCAGGGTCGGCGAGGAGCTGACAATGGCAGAGGAGCAGGACACGCTCGACGGACTGCAACAGATAGTGCGCAGTGCGAGAGAATGGGATGCGATCCTGGCCACCACACCCCTGGACGAGCTGGCCGCAGCGGCCGCCAGGAGTCGGCCAAGCGCCGAGGCCTCCTGTGCGGTGATAGGGGTCAAGCTCAACGACGAAGCCTTGGACGACTGGGCCGCTTGTCTTGCCCCCACAACGCTCCTAGT
>PMLI01000520.1 GCA_003158835.1 Acidimicrobiaceae bacterium | reverse complement strand
GACCTACCGGCCCCGCGATAAAGCTCACGCAACTGACTGCACCTCCGAGTCCGATGGGATAAAGAAACGTAGTGGCATGGCTTCGGTCACCGGCACCTCCGGGGCCGCACCCATCCTGCCGCGCGCCGCCGGGCCTCGTAGGCGCCGGTGCGGCAGCTCACGCTGCAGTACTTCTGGATATTGCCCGCAGCGCTGCGCCCTGGCATCGGTTTGCCGCACTTCAAGCAGCCGGTCATGGTGACCAGCCCGGGCGGGAAGTACAGGCGCTGGTCCTTGTCGTTGTAAGCCACCGAGGCGAGCTGGCCTCGTGCCTGGCGCTTTTTCACTGTGGTCGGGTGGACGCCCAGCGCCTCGGCTATCTCGTCGACCGTGAGCAGGCCTTGGCGGCGCAGCCGGCTGAAGCGGCTCTCCAGCCCGTGGGATTTCCGGATCCTCCAGACCACCCAAGTGCTGAAATGGTCGCCGACGGGTGGCTGTAGGCCGCGGTGGTTGAAGATCTCGGCGATCTCCCGCTCGGTGTGGTCCTCCAGCAAGCGGTCGACCTCGGCGACGATAGAGGGGTCGAGCTTGTGAAGCTCGGCAGCGGGTTTCGGCCGGGGCAGGCTGATCTTGTGGGTGGCGCCGCCGCGGAAGCGGACATGAGCGACCACCTCGTCGCCCTTCAACAGGGTCACGTCCTCGATGAGCAGGCGCGCCATGCGTTTGCGCTCGCGCGCCGGAGTGGCCGGGTCTGCCCAGAGCCGGGGGAAGTCGGTGGCGAGGGCGAGCACCTGCTGGCGCTGGGCCTGGTCGAGCACGGCTTCTTTGGCACGCTGGCGTTCGTAGTCGTCCTGGGCGGCGGCCAGGGCCCGCAGCTTGGCGTCCCATTCGGCTTCGAGCGAGCCGGCGACGAGGCGGTTGTCCGGGTCGACACGCAGGTAACGCCGCTGCGCCAGCTCAACTTCGTAACGGGCGCGCTCGACCTGCTGGCGGCGCAGCCGGTCCGCCTCGTCAGCTCGCGCCTGGAGCTCGTCTTGGACGGAGAGCGCCACCTCCAAGGCGAGCGGGCTCATTGTCCGCACGAGCAGGTCCCCGACGGCGCGGTCCAAGCCCCCGCCCATGACGCGCTGGCAGGGCGGACGTGCGTCCTGGATGGTCTGGCGCTGGCAGCAGTACTCGGGCACCAGTTGCCCGTGGGCGCAGTGGTAGTGCACGGACATCCGTCCCCCACAACGCCCGCAGATAGCAAGGCCCTGCAACAGCGCCGGGCCCTCGCGGGGTGGGCCATGGCGGCGGTCGGCCCCGTACGCCTGGGCGTTCTCCCGGAGGCGTCGCAGGTTCTCTTCGTAATCGGCCCAGGTGATGTAACCGGGGTGGGCGTCCAGGATCAAGGTGTGCCAGCGCTCGCGCGGGAGCAGGCTGCGCAGTTCGGTGCCTCGCGGGCCCCTGCGGGCCTGGGTGCGCCCATAGGCAAAAGCCCCCGCATAACGGGGGTTCTTGAGCGCGATGAGGGCGCGGTGGTGACGGAGAGGGCCCCAGGCCAGCTCGCCGGCGTGCGGCCCGGAGCCGAGCCGGCGAGGAAAGAGCAGGCCGCGTTCGCGGAAGCTGCGCACGGTGGCGGTCGCCGAACCGGTGCGCCGGAACGTCTCAAAGAAGTTGCGCAGGGCATCTTGGACGCCCTGGTCGGGGTCGAGCACCACTTTGGCCGCCGCGTCGTAGACGAGGCCCACGGGCAGCGGCGTCTCCAGCTCGCCGCGCCTGGCCTTGGCCAGCTGGCCGCCGATGAGGCGTGCCCGCAGCACGTGGAGCTCAGCTTCGCTCATGGTCCCCTTAAGCCCGAGCAGCAGGCGGTCATTGAAATGGGCGGGGTCGTAGAGGCCGTCCTCGTCCAAGATCAGGGTCCCGCTGAGGGCACAGATCTCGAGCAGGCGGTGCCAGTCGGACGAGCTGCGGGCCAGTCGGGATACCTCCAAGCCGAGGACCACGCCGACCTCGCCCATGCCGACGGCGGCGACCAGGCGTTGGAAGCCCTCCCGGTCGCTGTCGGCGCCCGACTGGCCGAGGTCGGAGTCGATCACAACGACCTGGTCGGGCGCCCAACCGAGGGCGACGGCACGTTCTCTCAGCGCGTACTGGCGCTTGGTGCTCTCGGTGTTCTCCAGCACCTGGCGCAATGTGCTCTGGCGAACGTACAGGTAGGCCCGGCGTCCCAGGTGGGAGGCGTTGACCTTGTCGTGCACTTCGGCGTTCACGTCGCCACCGCCAGCTTCGCCCAGCAGCCGAGCGCCATCTCGGCCAGCAGGCGCACCAGCTCGCCACCGGTGCCGGCGCTCACGCCCTGGACCGTTGGCGGCCCACCCGTCGTCGTCACAGCCGGCGCTGACGGCGCGACGGCGGGCCGGGTGACGGCGGGCGGCTCAGCTGGCTGCGCCCACGCTTTCACCCAGGCTGGCAGCCCCGCTCCCAGCACCAGCGACAGCCCGCGCGGGGTAACGGTGGCCAGCCGCCCGGTGGCCTGGGAGCGAAGGGCCTCGTAAGCGGCCGATACCTCCCCTGGTTTTGGATAGTTGTTCATAGGCTTGTCCGTGGCCCTTCTTTTTTTCGTCGGGACAGCGCTCGTTCAACGCTGCGGGGGTGGACGTGCAGGCCGAGCTCTTCCTCCAACAAGGCTGCGAGGCCTGCCGAGCTCAAGGAGCTGTCCCTTCCGAGCGCCTCTTCCAGGCGGTCAACGACGGCATCGGAGAGCTTGTGGGCCCGCTTGGGCCCCGGGCGCTGAGGCAACAGGCCCGGCAAGCCGCCGGAGTCGTAAGCGGCTTGAGCCTCGTAGAAGCTCGGCCGGCTGAAGCCGAAACTGGCCGCGGTCTGGGAGACCGTCGAGCCTTCCTCGCGTACCCGGCGCAACATCTCGTACTTGACCTGGACCAAGTCCCGCCGGTCGAAAAAGGCGTTGCCCGAAATGAAAGCGGCGTCGTCGACCTCCTCGGGCCGGGGGTTGAGAGCATGGTGGCGGCGGAGGGAGGCCTCCTTGTCGTCACGGGGAACGTCGCTCAATCGTCACCTCCGATGTCTTGTGTGTTAGCTATATTATGCCGTCTCTTACACACCGTAGTCAAGCATTCTCCCGAGATGTTGGCCACAGGTACATTGTCATTGCTCGCTAGTTGCGCCAGCTCTAGGCGCACGAGAGCCATCGCCAGAATGTGCTGCCCGGCAAAATAGACCTTACGCCTCCGGCAAAATCTCACTTACACTGCTTCTCCGTCATCTCCCGTAGCACCGCCGCCAGTTCGATGAGGTCAGCCACGCGGAAATAGGAGCGGCCAGCGGACATGGCAACGAAGGGGTCAGGCCCCTCCACGTCGGTCCAGCCAGCGGGGACCGAGCAGACACGCTGGTCACCGGGCTTGCGGAAGAACACCCGGTGCTCGCCCCAGGTGTGGGCGAAACCGACCAGCTCGTACTCCTGGCCGTTCAAGGGGTGGAAGGGATGAGTAATACGGAACCGTCGTCCATCGCTGCTGTCACCAGCAGTTGACGGTGTACGCCAAAGCAGCCGTCGAAGCCGGGGTC
>PMLI01000390.1 GCA_003158835.1 Acidimicrobiaceae bacterium | reverse complement strand
CCGCCTGGTCCAGGTCGTCGCGGACGGCCGGGTATATCTGCGCCAGCAGCGCCCGGTCGGCGTCGGTCACTGCGCCCACCGACAGAGCGCCCTGCACGAGGGCGTCCGTCCAGGCCCGGTCCACGTAGAAAAAGCGGACCGATTCCTGGGGCAGCAGGCGCTCATCGGCCGCGATGTGCTGGAAGGGCACACCGGACAGCAACCGGAGCGCGGCCAGCCAGGACCGGGCGGGGGCCGGGACGAGGCCGATGTCCTGGGCCTGGGGGACGCCGCCCACGTTCACCGAGGCGACCGCCTGCCAGACGGCGGCGAGCGCCTGCTGGGCCTGGATGACCGCCCTCATCGCCGTTCCTCGTCTGCGGGAGCGGCAGGAGGGCCCGGAGCGGCCGAAGCCGCCGGAGCCGCCGGAGCCGGTGGAGCGGCGCCGCCCACGCCGGCCACAGTCACCCCGATCGTGGCCCGGCGGTTGAGCCCGGCGGCGATGCTCGCCACCTGGGAGCGCAAGCCGAGGCCGGTGCCGGTGAAGTCAGTCGGGCCCATCTCGCCTAGCGCCTGCACGGTGCTCGGCTCCGTCAATAGGGCGGGTGCGCCAGTGGCGGCGGCCGGGCTGCGGACATCGACCCCGAGCACCGCCGCGACTTCCTGGGGAGCGAGGCCGAAGCCCTGGGCCACAGCGGCGGTGAGTTCCGGGCCGGAGCCGGCGACGGGGGCCGGCTGCAAAAGGGGCCGTGCCGGGCCTAACCGGGTGCCCCCGTTGGCACCGACCCCGGCCAATACTCCCGCTACGAGGGCTGCGCTGTACCCCGGGGGCTTGGCCGCCAGCACGGCCGCCAGCCGCTGGTGGAGGGGAGTGCCCCCGTTGGCCAGCAGGGAGGAAAGCCGCGCCTGGCTGTAGCCCTGGGCCCGCCAGTTGAGCAGCGCGGCGATGACGCCCGGCTGGGCCGCCACCAGCATGCGGCCGATCTCGAAGGCTATGGCCAGCGAGTCGTTCTCGATGCCGTCGGGCCCGACCTGGCGCAGCTGGTCGGCGGCGTGGGCGAGGATGCCGGCCCGGTCGGTGGCGGCCGGGCGCAATATTGCTCGGGGGGTGAAGGGGCCCCGGTACCAGACGGGGCCGGCCTCGCCCCGCCGGCTTATGGACGAGAGCTTCACATGGCCGGTGTCCAGCACGACCAGCGGCGGACGGGAGTCAGGCGGCTGGGGCGCCGGCGGGGGCGGCTGGGGCGACGTCCCCAGCATGCCGACGTCGAGGTGCGTCATCAGCCACTGGAAGTCACCCTCCGGCTGGCTGGTGAACGACCACGACGTGAGCACCGTGAACTCTAGGATCTGCGCCCCGGGGTCGTAGAAGACGGGGTCGATGGCAAGGCCTTTTAGAGCACCGGCGTTGGTCGAACCGTTCACCGCGAACGTCGGGACGGCGCCCGCGGCCACCGTCTGGGTTCCGGCGGGCCCCGTGAGAGCGGCCGGCGACGACGACCAGGAGTCCGCCAGCTGGGCCGGCCGAGCGCTGGCGAAGGAGCGGCCGGGGAGGCTGGCGCTGGTCGAACCGAGGCCGCCGGCGAGCTCGGGCGGGGCGTGGGGTGTCGCCCCTCCCGGCGGGCTGGCGGGCCCGCTCAGGTAGGCGGCGGGAGAGGCCTGCAGCGGGGCCTGCTGGGCCAGCCGGGCCGCCTGCACCGCTTGGTGCACCTCTAGGTCGGAATAGACGTGCGACGTGGTGAACAAGAACTGCGGCGGGCCCGTGCTCTCGCTCGTGGGCAGGTCGGCTTCATGGCCCTCCAGGCTCACGAGGAAGGCGGTGTAATGCCGGTCGGTCAGCGGGCCGCCCTCCGTGGCGGGGGGGCCGGCGACCGGTAGCCGATTGGCGATGACCACCGCCATCCAGCCGTCGTCATCCCCCAGGGCCATCTCGGTGTCGGAGATGTCCACTTCCCGCACGTGGGTGAGCCAGGGGAGGTCCTGCTCGGTCGGGAACACGGCCTGCACCACCCGCTCGCTCACCCGCAGAACGTCCCGCACGGAGGCGTCGGCGTCATCCGGCTCGGGCAGCGAGGCGTCGAGCGGCTGGTTCCGCACCAGCTGGCCCTCACCGTCGGCCAGGACCACCAGGGCCAGCCAGGGCGGGGCAGTGGTGACGTCGTCGGAGGGGGACATGAGCCGTTCGTACGGGAGCGTTCGGCGCTTCATGACTATCTGGGGGAGCCGGTCGTCGAAGGCGCCCGTCCCGTTGGCCGGGGGGAAGACGGACAGGATCTGGTCCCGGGGCAGGGTGTAGCGGGGGCCGACCACCCTGAACGACTTGGTCACCGGGTCGACCTGAGACTGGTCGACGGTTAGCGTCTGCGAAATGACGAGCTGGTAATCGCCGTCGGGCAGGGGCGGGCGGACGGCGTCGTGGACTATGAAGTGGCCGGGTTGGACCATCAGTTGGCTCCCTCTGGTGGCATCGTCCGTTCTTCCTCTGCGGCCGAGACCGGGCCTGGGGCTGGGTGGACCACGGGCACCCCCGGGGCCCGAGGTACGGGTACAGGCGGGTGGTCCGGGGGTGGCGGGGGCGGCGGGG
>PMLI01000453.1 GCA_003158835.1 Acidimicrobiaceae bacterium | reverse complement strand
CACCCATCCGGCCTACGCGGTCGAGCCGTGGTGTGTGCGCGAGACTGCCCTCGATCTGGATGTGCTGGCCCAGAGTGAGTCTGTGTTCGCTTTGTCGAACGGTCACATCGGGTGGCGCGGAAACCTCGATGAGGGCGAGCCGCATGGGCTGCCCGGCGCGTATCTGAACGGGGTCTTCGAGGCGCGTCCGCTGCCCTACGCCGAGGCCGGCTACGGCTATCCCGAGTCCGGGCAGACCGTCATCAATGTCACCAACGGCAAACTGATTCGTCTGCTGGTGGATGATCAGCCCTTCGATGTTCGCTACGGACACCTCCGCGCGCACGAGCGGGAGCTGGATCTCCGCACCGGGTTGCTGAGCCGCCAGGTCGAGTGGGTCTCCCCGGGCGGGCAGGGCGTGCGGGTCCGCTCGACCCGGTTGGTCTCGTTGGTGCAGCGTTCGGTGGCCGCGATCTGCTATGAGGTTGAAGCCACCGAGACCGCGGTGAGGGTGGTGCTGCAATCGGAGCTGGTGGCCAACGAGACGTTGCCGCCCTATGGGGGTGACCCGCGGGAAAGCGCCGCGTTGGTGGCACCCCTCGTGTCCGAGGACAACACCTGCAACGGGATGGGGGCATCACTGCTGCATCGCACCGCCCTGAGCAAACTACGGGTCGGAGCGGCGATGGAGCATCACCTGGCCGGGCCAGCGTCGATGCAGGTGTCGAGTGAGAGCTTTCCCGATCTGGGTCGGGTCCAGATCACGGCGACGCTGGAGCCCGGGCAGCGGCTGCGGTTGGTCAAGTTCGTCGCGTATGGCTGGTCCGCGGTCCGTTCGCGACCAGCGGTCGCCGATCAGGTCGCTGCCGCGCTGGCCGCCGCTGTTCAGACGGGCTGGGAGGGGCTGGTCGCCGAACAACGTTCCTATTTGGACGAGTTCTGGGGACGCGCCGATGTCGAGGTTGATGGCGACGAGCGGGTGCAGCAGGCGGTGCGGTTTGCGTTGTTCCACGTCTTGCAGGCCGGCGCCCGGGCCGAGGGGCGGGCCATCGCGGCGAAGGGTTTGACCGGGCCGGGGTATGACGGGCACGCCTTCTGGGACACGGAGACGTTCGTGCTACCTGTGCTCACCTATGCCGCACCGAAGGCGGCGGCCAATGCGCTTCGGTGGCGCTACTCGATCCTGCCGAAGGCAATGACGCGGGCCGCGCAACTGGGGCTGAAGGGTGCGGTGTTCCCGTGGCGCACGATCGACGGCCATGAGTGCTCCGGGTACTGGCCCGCCGGCACCGCCGCGTTTCATGTCGGGGCCGATATCGCCGACGCGGTGGTCCGCTACATCAATGTCACCGGCGACCAGGCGTTCGAACGCGACATCGGCGTCGAGCTGCTGGCGCAGACCGCTCGGTTGTGGAGCTCGCTGGGCCACCGTGATCCCGCGGGGGGATTCCGGATTGACGGGGTAACCGGGCCCGACGAATACTCAGCGGTTGCGGACAACAACATCTACACGAACCTCATGGCCCAGCACAATCTGGTCTCGGCGGCCGATGTCGCGCAACGCCACCCCGACCGGGCCCACGACCTGAGCATCACGTCACAAGAGATCGACGAGTGGCGCGACGCGGCAACGTCGATGGTCGTCCCCTACGACGAGGCGCTCGGCATCCACAGCCAGGCCGAGGGGTTCACCAGCCACGAGATCTGGAACTTCGATGCCACGAGCGACAAGCAGTACCCGCTGTTGCTGCACTTCCCGTACTTCAACCTCTACCGCAAACAGGTCGTCAAGCAAGCCGATCTGGTCCTGGCCATGCACCTGCGAGGTGACGCCTTCACCGCAGCCGAGAAGAGGCGCAACTTCGCCTACTACGAGGCCCTCACTGTGCGGGATTCCTCGCTGTCGGCGTGCACGCAGGCGGTGTTGGCGGCAGAGACCGGCCATCTGGGTCTCGCGTACGACTACTTAAGCGAGGCCGCGCTGATGGATCTGGAGGATCGTGAGCACAACGCCCGCGATGGTCTGCATATCGCGTCCTTGGCCGGGACCTGGATCGCCCTCGTTCCGGGTCTGGCCGGTCTGCGCGAACGCGACGGCAGCGTCGCCTTCTCCCCGCGGCTACCAGTCGGCATCACCCGGCTGGCCTTCACCATCTGTGTACAGACCACTCAGCTGAACGTCGAAATCACCCCGGCGACGACGACTTACCGCGTCCAGGGCGGTCCACCACTCTCGCTGTGGCACGACGGGCGGCCCTTGGTGGTGTCCGCCGGCAGCCCGATCGGCTCCCCTACCCTGAGCACGCCGATCTGCGCGGCCCCGACCCAGCCGTCGGGCCGAGCGCCCCAGCCTCACCGAGGCGCCTCATAAAGTGCGGGAGTTCGTCCCCCCGGGCGACAACCCATGCCGATGCCTTTGCCATCACGTTCGCGGGTCCGTTCTAGAGGACCGATCGTCGAAGGCCGTCGCGCCCCACGCACCCGTTGAGCGGACTCTCCCCCGGTGATCCCTGTTTGGTATTGCCCTCGGTTTCGTCAGCCCGAACCAGCGCTCCTTGAGCCGCTCGTCGCGCCCGTTCCACACCGCCATGGAGCATCCAGTGGAAGGTCCGCGACCCGGGCATCCTCAGGCCCACGGTCGGCGTCGTTGGCCGAAGTACGATCGCTTTCGTCGGGGGTATGGCCTGCTCCTTGATCCGCGTTACGTGTGGGCGAGACGATACGTCTCAGCCTAGGCGGCTCGCCTGGCGAGTCGGCCGAGAAGGAGCTGCCTCTCCGAGCGAGGTCGGCGCCGCTCACTGAGCAAGGCATGAGGGGAGCAGCGCAATGGACTCGACAGGATTGGCAGACAGGACCGTCATCGTCACTGAGGGCCACGGGCATCGGTGGCGCAAATTGCGGCCAGCGCAGCCCGTGGAGGCGCCAAAGTCACGTCGGCTAGGTCGTGTCTCCCGAAAACGCAGGTGTTCGCGGAGAAGCAGGAGGGACCGGACGCTCCCGGGCGAAGCTCTATCGCCATTCTCGCTGTCCAGGGACAAGAGAAGCGACAAAGTGATATTCGGCGTCAGGTATCGCCTCCTATGAGCTGTTTACACTCTTTCGAGAATGCCATGATTCCTTGCAGAATCGCCAGACCGGATTGACTCCATCTAAATCTTACGTGAGGACGTCATGGAACTCCCCCACCTTCAACGAAGCGACTCGACAGTGCAGCAACGTATGCTGGACGGATCCGCCCCGCTTAATTTCTTGGAATCGGCAAATGAATGGCGGCGCCTTTTCGCGGAAGCCTGGGGCACGTTCCTTCTCGTAGTCGTCGC
>PMLI01000308.1 GCA_003158835.1 Acidimicrobiaceae bacterium | reverse complement strand
GGGCGCTCACCGACTACGGCTTCCAAGCTGTCATCTCGCCCCGTTTCGGCGACATATTCCGCAATAACTCCACCAAAGCGGGCCTGGTACCGGTACAGGTCAGCCCCGAGGTGGGACGGGCCTTGCTCGATGCCGTGACGGCCGATCCCTCCCTGGAAATAACCGTCGACCTCGAGCGGCTGCGGGTAGAGGCGCCGGCCGCCGGCATCCAGGCGGNNGCCTGGACGACATCGGCCTCACTTTACGTTTTGGGACCGATATCGACGCCTACGAGCAGCGCCGGCCGGCTTGGTTGCCGTCAATGGCCGGGTAATCGCGGCTCGAGCCCAGACGGGGACCGCTTTGTGCACTACCTGGCCAAAAACGGCCATCAATATACCGGCTATATACCGGCTATATACCGGAACGGCACCGTCCTAGCCCCCGGTCAGGGAGAAGTGCTGGTAGTCGGGCGATGTCGTCCACCGGCCGCCCCAGTACCACCCCACCGAGGCAAAGGCCCTCACCAGTTCGCCCCCGGGAACGGCCATCCCGGGCCGGACGTGTTTACGGTCGAGGTAAGCAGCGCCGGCCGGCGGGATGATGTCGGTGCCGAAGACGTACGGGTTCTGGACGTCATTGACGTCGATGGCCTCGCCATAAGCATGGACTGACCATTGGGGAGGTCACGAGGCCACTGCGTAGCGACAGTTGAAACCCGAGGTGTCGTCCGCGGCCGCGGCCCTGTTGTCGTTGCCGTGGTAGGCGTCCTCGGGCACCATTTCCCAAATAGGGAACCGTTCGTAGTAGAGGGTGCGGAGCACCTTCACGACGTCCTCGGCCACCGACTCGTTGACGACCATCCTGCCCATGTGGGGTTTCCCGTCGAAACCCCAGTAGCGCAGGTGCAACATGCGCAACTGCGCCGGGCCCACCGGGCATCCGGGCCGCCAGGTGTAAGGGACGGCGGCGGCGGCCACCAGGCTCATGCCGGAAGCGAAGGGGACGGCCGCCCCGGGGCCGGCTACCAGCTTGTGAGCCCCAGCCGGTGTGGTCGGCGCCGTGGCCATCGGCGCCGTCGCCGGCGTGCTCAGCGCCGAGGCCGCGGCGCGTGCCGGCCCGCCTGCGCCCACCCCCAGCACCAGCACGAGAAGGGCGAATACCGAAAAGCCGGTGCGGGCCGGGTAGTGTCCCGCTTGAGGATGCGGCTTGGTTGGCCCGAGTTGAGGTGCGCGGCGCATGACCCTGAAGGCTAGGGCCCCATCGATGGCGCGGGCCGGGACAGTGCTGGCCGGCTCGCTGCTCTGGGCCGGCTTCCTCGGGGGGCCGGCCGGTACCGCTGAAGCCAGGGCTCTCGCCCCCGCCTCGCTCGTGGCCGGAGCGGCCGGGGCGGCCAGCACGGGGCAAGGTCGCTGCCCCGACAACCTGGCCGACCGGCTGGCTTCGACCGGCCCAGCCCGCCAGCTCATCACCGTCGAAGCCACCGGCGCCGCCCACCGGGTCACGACCGCAGAAATATGGCATCGGACCGGGCTTTGTTGGGAGAAGGCGGGTGGGCCCTGGACGGCCCTCATCGGTCGTAACGGTTTCTCGGGCCACCACCGCGAAGGCGACGGGACGACTCCTGCCGGGATCTATGGGATCGGCCCCGAGATGTACGGCAACTCCCCCAACCCCGGGACGAAGTACCCCTATCACCGGCTGGTTTGCGGGGACTGGTGGGACGAGGACCCGACATCTGCGCAGTACAACACTTTCCAGCACGTTGTTTGCGGCCAGCCGCCGACGTTCGCAGGCGCCAGCGAGGCGCTTTGGACAGAAACCTCCGACTACCCCAGTTTCGCCGTGGTCCGGTACAACACCCACCCCGTCATCGCTTACGCGGGGTCGGCCATCTTTCTCCACGCCGCGTACGGGACGGCTACGGCGGGTTGCGTGGCGCTCCCCCTGGCCCAGCTCGACACCGTCCTGCGCTGGCTCGTGCCGGCTCTACGGCCCGCCATCGTCATGGGGCCGGCGACGGAGATCACCGGGTTCTGAACCGAGGGCGGCGCCCAGGCGCTACTCGCGAGCTTCCGGACCAGCAACGGCCACCCGACAGGCGGCCGGAGAGCACCACGGCGGCCGCTTGGCGTACCGTGTGGGCAGGCGCGAGGCTAGGAGGCTCGAAGACATGAAGGCCGCTGTATACCGGGAGACCGGGTCGTCCACTGTGCTGTCGGTCGAGGAGATCGGTACGCCCGAACCGGGGCCAGGCGAGGTCCGGGTCAAGATCACGTTCTCGGGCGTCAACCCCACCGACTGGAAGGCACGTTCGGGCGCCACCGGCGCCAGCCCAAAGGACTTCCAGGTACCTCACCACGACGGCGCCGGCGTCGTCGACGCCGTCGGAGATGGGGTTACGGACCGCACGGTGGGGCAGCGGGTGTGGCTCTACCTCGCCGCCGCCAACAACCCCTACGGCACGGCCGCCGAGTACTCGGTGGTGCCAGTCACCCGGACGGTGCCCTTGCCCCATAGTGCGCCCGACGAGCTCGGGGCCTGCCTCGGCGTCCCCGCCGTGACCGCCGCCCATTGCCTCGGTGGCCATCCTGAAGCACTGGCCGGCCGCCACGTGCTGATCGCGGGGGGGGCGGGGGCCGTCGGGCACTTCGCCATCGAGCTGGCCAAACAGGCCGGAGCCCGGGTCGTCACCACCGTGAGCTCAGCGGAGAAGGCGGAGCTGGCGCACGCCGCCGGAGCCGACCTCGTCGTCAACTACCGCGAGCCCGGAGCGATCGAGCTGGTCAGATCGTTCGCCCCCCGCATGGACCGGATCGTCGAGCTGGCCCTGAGCGCCAACCTCGAACTGGACCTGGCGGTTTCCGGGCCCGGCACCTTGATCGTCGTCTATGCCAGCGAGAAGAACGATCCGGTGCTGCCCACCCGCCGGTTCATGACGGCCAACGTCAGCCTCCACTACGTCCTGCTCTACGGCGTGCCCGCCCCGGAGATCGCCGAGGCTGTGGCCTGGACGAGCGGGGCCGTATCGGCGGGGGCGCTCACCCCCCTGCCCCTCCACCTGTTCGCACTCGATGACGTCGCGGCCGCTCAAGACGCCGTGGAGCGGGGTGCCCTGGGCAAGGTGCTGGTCGTGCCGAGCCTTTACAGCTAGCGGCGGGGCGGGGGCGCGCCACCCCTGCCGGTGCGCCTGTGTGCGGGCTCCGCCCTGCCTCCCGAGCGCCTTGACACACCGCGGCGGTGTAAATAAACTTAGCCCAAACTTTCTTATGAATCTTTCCGAAGATACTTTTTCCCGGCAGGGCATCCGACGCGGCGACTGGCAGCTGATGGCCGATATGAACCGCAACCTGGTGGTGAACGTGCTGCGCACCCACCCGACGATGTCGCGCGCCGACCTGGTCAGGGCGACCAGGCTCAGCGGGCCGACCGTCTCGTCGATCGTGGCCGACCTGGCTGTTCGCGGCCTGGTGGAAGAGGTCGGACCGGGCATATCCAGCGGCGGCCGCCCTCCTTGCTTGCTCCGGCTCAACANNCGCCATCTCGCTGGTGATAGCCGACCTGCGGGCCGCCGTGATCTACACCCAGGTGACCGCCCTACCCGAACAGGCGGCCGCCACCGCCGGCCCTACGGCGCCGCCCGCCCCCCGCGACCCAAAGCTCGTGATCGGGGCCATCTGTGACGCCATCGAGACAGCCGTAACGTCCTCGGCCGTGGCGCCCGACCGGATAATCGGGGTCGGCATAGGTGTAGCCGGGGCCGTCGACGCCACCAGCGGCGTGTGCCGTTTCTCCAATACCTTCAACTGGCACAACGTC
>PMLI01000013.1 GCA_003158835.1 Acidimicrobiaceae bacterium | reverse complement strand
AGTCGGCGACAAAGGCGAAGAAGGCGACGAGCGCGACGACCGGGCGCGCAAGAGGAAGCGCGATGCGCCGGAACACGTCCCACTCGCTGCAGCCGTCGACGCGCGCCGCGGCCAGAAGATCCTTCGGGATGGTCGACGAGAAAAAGATGTAGCAGATGTACACCCCGAAGGGGAAGAAGGCAAAGGGCAGGATCACCGAGAAAGGCGTGTCGATCAGGTGCAGTGCGTTCATCTCGAGGAACAGCGGCAACACCAGAGCGGTGGCGGGGATGATCATCACCACGAGGGTGATACCGAGCAGGAGCTTCCGGCCGATGAACTCGGTCAGAGCTAGGCCGTAGCCGGCAGGCACGGCGCAAACCAGGGCCAGCACCACCCCTCCCCCCGAGTAGATGGCTGAGTTTTCCAGCCAGCTCAGCAGGGCGTGGTCCTGGAAGTTGAACACCAGGCTCCAGGCGTGCGCCAGGTTGTGATAAGAGCCCGGAGCGAAGGGGTTCTTGAACACCAGCTGGTGATCGGTCTTGGTCGGGGCGAGGAGGAGCCAGATCACCGGGACGACGAAGAAGGCCGTAAAGGCCAGCAGGATGACGAACCAGAGCACGCGCGCCGTGGTCCGCCGGGCCAGCTGCACGCGCCGCGAGCGCACGGGCGCGGCCGGGACGGGATGGCGCCCCGCCGACGGCGCGGCTCCTTGTGGTCCTTTTGCCGGCAATGCGACGTGAGCCATGAGCGGTCCCGCTTACTCGATCTCGAACAGCTTTGATCTGAACACGAGCAGTGCCGCACAGATCAGGCCGATGACGAGCAGGTCGACCGAGATAGCGGCGGCGTAGCTGAAGTTGTCGTTCTGGAAAGCCATATAGTAGGCCAGCTGGTTGGGCGACCATGTGGTACTCACGGCGCCGAGGCTCGCTTCGCCCACCAGTTGTGGTTCGACGAACAGTTGCGTCCCGCCCGCGAAGGCAAGGATGCACATGTACACGACCCACTTCTTGATGAGCGGCAGCTTGACCCGCAGAGCGACCTGCCACACGCTGGCGCCGTCGACTTTGGCCGAGTCGATCACCTCGTCGGAGATATTGTTGAGCGCCCCGTTCATGATCACGATCCAACCGCCCGCCCCGGTCCAAAAGGCGATAATGGCGAAAATGGGGGGTAGGTGGTTGGGTTCGATCGTCTGGGCCAGCTCGGAGAAATTGAACGCCGAGAGTATGAAGTGCCAGGGGCTCACCGTCGGGTCCAGCATGAAGAGCCAGACGAGGACGCTGGCCGACCCGGCCAGGGCGCCCGGGATGTAGAACAAGAAGCGGAAGATCGCCCCCGGCCGGCGGAGGCCGCCGTGCAACATGAGCGCCAGCGCCAGCACCACCACCACGAGCACCACCAGCCAGATCAGCAGGAACAGCCCGACGTGCTCGAAGGCGGGGACAAAGCGGAAGTCCTTGGCGGTCGAGACGAAGTTGCTGAACCCGCTGAAGTTGCCGTTGGCACCGGTGACGGCGAGGTAGATGGCATAGCCGCCCGGGGCTGCCCCGAAGAGCAGCAGGAGCGCCGCGTAGCCGGAGACGAACAGGTAACCGGCCCGCTGGCGTCCCCCGAGCCGACTGCCTCGGCGCGCCACGGGCCGCACGTCAGAGACAGCCGGAGCGGGGGACGCGATCATCAGCGGCTAGGGCTTGCTCACGACGGTGTAGCCATCGCTCTGAGCGTAGTTCTTGAGCTGGGCCCCGAAGTTGGGTAGCTGGGAGGCCAGCGTCTTGCCCTCGGTCAACGCCGGGGTCACCGTGCTGTTCCAGACGGCATCCGTGCTGTAGCGGACCGGGGACCAGCCGGTCCAGACCTCGGGCGCAGCGCTGGCGAACACCTTCGCCAGCGGGCTGGCGTAGTACCCGCTCGAGTCCTGCTCGGCGATCCATTTGCCCGCTACCGGCGCATACGCGGGGTACCCGGAGGAGATGCTCTGGGCCGTCCACGACGTGGCGAGCCACGTCAGCAGAGACGCCGCCGCCTTGGGCTGGGTAGTGTGCGACGACATGATCCACAGCCCGCCACCGACGTCACCGGTGTAGGTCGAGCCACCTCCCCAGGAGAGAGGAGCAGCGGCGGCCAACTGGCCCTTGGGGGTGTTGAGTCCCGTCGAGGGCTGGAACAGGTAGGCGCCGTACCACGCCGGGCCGACCATCGTCAGCACCTTGCCGGTGTATTTCTTGGTGAACGTCGAGGTGAAGACGCCGGTAACCGGCACCGACCCGTCCTTTACGAGCGGGTCGAGGAGGCTGGCCACCCGGGTGCAGTTCGGTGAGGCGGTGTTGACGAGCAGGGTGGTCGCGGTGAGCAACTGGTTGGCCGGGCACTGGGCGGCCTGGAGATAGATCGTGTCGTCATAGGAATTGCCGAGGGTGCCGATGATGTACCCGGGGTGCTGGGTAGCGACCTTTTTGCCGAGGGCCTGCCATTGCTGCCAGGTCGTCGGCACGGTGTAGCCGAACTGCTTCATGAGGCTGGCGTTGTACCACAGGACGTCGAAAGCGAGGTCGTTGCGCAGGCAAAGGAGCTGGGTGCCGATGTAGCAGTCC
>PMLI01000490.1 GCA_003158835.1 Acidimicrobiaceae bacterium | reverse complement strand
GAAGACACGTCCGCGGCCTCAGTTGATCCGGATGCGGGGGTCGGCCACGGTGAGGGCGACGTCGGCTATGAAGTTGCCCACGACGGTGGCGATGCCGGCCATGAGGGTGAGGGCGATGACAGTGGGGAAGTCCTCATTGCCGAGCTCGTTGATGAACAGCAGCCCCAGGCCGTGGGAGTTGAAGAGGTACTCCACCACGAGGTTGCCCCCGAGCAGGGCGGGGATGGACAGCCCGATCAGGGTGACCATGGACAGGCTGGCGTTGCGGAACAGGTGACGCCGCAGCACCGTCCGCTCCGCCAGGCCCTTGGCCCGGGCCAGGCGGATGTAGTCCTGGGCCAGGGCGTCGAGGGCGGAGGAGCGCATGTAGCGCGAGTAGCCGGCCACGGCGGTGATGGTGAGGGTCATGATGGGCAGGAAGTTGGCCCGCAGCGCGAACATGTACGGGAGGATCCCCTCGTTTTGGCTGGCCTCGGCCGGGAACACGTGGAACGAGACGGCCAGGAAACCGATGAGGAGGATCCCGAGGAAGTTCTGGGGCATCGAGTAGGCCGTGAAAGCCACCGCCGTCAGGCTCTGGTCGGCCAGGGAGTTGCGCTTGACGGCCTGGAATATGCCGAGCGGGATGGCGATCAGGATGCTGAGGACCAGCGAACTGCCCGACAGCCACATGCTGTGGGGGGCGTTCTCGACGATCAGGCTGTCGACGGACTGGTTGAGCTTGTAGCTGTAGCCGAGATTGCCGTGGACGAGCTGCCACAGGTAGCTGCCGAACTGGGCCCAGACGGCGCGGTCGTAGCCGTGGGCCCGGTTGAAGGCGTCGACGGCGGCGATGCTGGCCTTTTCGCCCAGCACCGCCCGGCCCGGGGTCGGGGCGATGGCGTGGGTGGCGACGAAGGTGAGCAGGGCGATGCCGAGGATGACAACTACCGAGATGGCAAAACGTCTGATCAGGTAGGCGGTCATTCGCTCACAGGTCCCCGGCGGCGGCAGCCGCCGGCCAGGAGACGGAGCCGGTCAGGCTTCGCCCCCTTGCCGGCGGTCGGCAACTGCGGGCTACTTCTTGAAGTACCAGTACTCGGGGCTGTACTGCTCCTGGGTGGCGTCTACGAAGCTGGCCGCCGGCCCCGAGAGCTTGTCGCTGAACGCCCGCAGCCGGTCTTCGTTGGGTTGGAAGAGCCCGGGCTGAACGTAGGTGACCAGGGTGAGCTCTTTTTGCACGGCCGTGTTGTTGGGCGAGAACTCGGAGTTCACGATGTCCGTGTCGAGCTGTGGGTTACTGAAACCGCCCTGGTTGAACGAACCGGTGGTGTTGAACAGCTCGTTCGTCGTCGGGTAGTAGCTGTCCGTGAAACCGCCGAAGTCCTCCATGGCCCACAGCTTGGCGTTGTTGGGGTTGGAGACGTCCGAAAGTTCCCCGGTGATGTAGTTGAAGGTCTTGGAGACGAGGGTGACGTTGATGCCCACCTGCTTGAGGTTGGAGACCCACGCTTCGACCAGGCCCTGGGTTATGGTGGCGCCGCTGGCGTAGTAGAGGTTCCATGACAGCGCCGTCCCCTGGGGGATGCCGGCCCCGCACTGGCTTGCCCCGGTGCCCGGGTTCTGGCACGTCGTGCTGCCGTTAGGCACCACTTTCCAACCGTGGTTGGTCAGTTGTTTGGTGGCCTCGGCGATGCTGAACGGGTAGGGGTTGGCGGTGGCGTTGGACGGTGTGAACGGGCTCACCGGGATGGCCGGCACCGGGCCGTAGGCCTGGCCGGCGGCGCCGTTGAACAGCCCCCGGGACTGGATCTCGGCCGGCTCGTTCTGCAAGTGCGCCAGTACCTGGCGCATATAGAGCTGGCCGATGATGTGGTCGAAGTCGCCCGTCGGGTCCTTGAAGTTGTAGCCCACGTAGGCGAAGCCGAAGTCCGGGTAGCCGAAGACGCTGTAGCCCTTGGAGACCAGGTTGGGCACCTGGGGCAGGTCGGCGAAATCGATGAACCCGACGTCGAGCTTGCCCGTGAGGAGCTGGTCGAACTCGGCCGAGGTCGAGGTGAAGGCCACGTCGGCGATACCGGCCACGTGCGGCTTGACCGGGCCCGAGTAGTTGGGGTTGGCGACGAGGGTGTTACCGCCCGTGGCCGGGTCGAAGGACTGGATCTTGAACGGGCCGTCCACCACCTGCCAGAGGGGATTGGATCCGTAGGTGGACAACTTGTTGGACTGGGCGTTCAAGAACTTGTAGATGGCGGCCGCGTTCTTCAAGTTGTTGAAGGGGATTATGGGCCCGGTCGGGCTCAACTTGGCCCAGGCGTGGGCGGGCATCGGTGTCAGGCCCCCGAGCTCCTGGAGGAAGATGAAGCTCTGGTTGTAGCCCTTGTTGAAATTGATGACGAAGGTCGCGGGATTGGGCGCGGACACCGACGTCACGTTGTCCGGGAAGAGACCGGGCGTGTAGTCCCCGTAATTGGCGGGGCTGCCCCCGACCGTCTTGTTGACCGCCGCTTCGAGGATCCAATAGTAAAAAGCGAGGTCCTGTGAGGTGATGGGCCGGCCGTCGGACCACTTCCAGCCCGGGCGCATGTGGACCGTCACCGTCTTGTTGGAGTTGCTGAAGACGGGGGGCCCGGCCATGCTCTGGGTGTAGTCGATCGTGGGCGAGACGCCCTTGGGCGACCACCACAGGGCCCGGAACATGTACTGCTGGAACTGTTGGTTGGTGCTCACGCTGGCGTCGGCGGCCGGGTAGATGGGCATGATGTAGGTGGGGCCGGCGCCCGGCGATTCGGCTATGGTCACCACGCCCCCGTTGGTCGGCGTGCCCGTGTCGGGCGGGAAGGAGCCGAAGGCTCCCGGTAGCGAGGCCGAGTTGGACGTGGGCGACCCGCTGGCCGAGGCGGCCATCGGAGAGGTGGCGCCCGCCACCAGGACCAGCGCTGCCGCCAAGGCTGTCCCGGCTCGTGCACCCGGGCTGAGTCCGCGCATTTGAGCTCCCTTCGGTTTTCGCGTAGCCGAAATCCCGGCTACGCCTGAGCGTAAGCTACCCCTTTGCGCTCCACCCGTCCCAACAGGCCTATTCCGCTAAGGACTAACAGCCCTAAACCCCATAGTTCGGGGTACCAACCGAAACCCTCGTAACGGAACACGACGTCATGGGTGCCTCCGGACAGGGCCACGCCGACCAGCGCCGGGGCCAGCATCTCCGTGCCTACCGGGTGGCCGTCCACCCAGGCGTGCCAGCCCGGGTCGTAGGCGACGCTGAGCAGCAGGTCACCGGGCCTGTTCAGGGTCACTTCGGTGCGCAGCGCCCCTTGTGCCAGGGCGGGCCGGACGCTGTCCACGACGCCCATCGCGGCGGGGGCCGAGGAGGTGGGCAGGCCCGGCACGCTCGCCGGCGCGGGCAGCCCCGGCCATTGGACGGCCCAGTCCTCGTTGGGCGTCAGACCTTGGAGGAAAGCGAGCGAGCGGGTGCCTATGTCGGCTCGGTCGGATGAGACCGTGCCTGTCAGCTGGACGAGGTCCACGTAGCCGTTGGAGCTGATCTGCCACAGGGCGTAGTTGCCCCTCACCATGACCTCGCGGGCCGGCACGGGCGTCGTCATCCCGGCCGGCAGCAGCAGGTACCGTATGCCGAAAATGGGATAATCGGCCGGGTTGAACTCGTCGAAATCGGCTTCGGCGTCGAGCATGAGCGACAACGAAGGGACCACGTAGGTCATCTCGTCCACGTCCTGGCTCTCTAGGTACTTGTAGACCGGCACGTAACCGACGCGGAAGCTCTGGCCCCAATTGCTGGGCAGGCCGGCGTAGGTGCGCCCGTGCCCGTGGGCCTTCACGTAGGCGATCAGGGGGGCGATGGTGCTGCCCTCGGTGGTGTCAGACTGGCGCTGGAGGGCGAGGATGGCGGCGTTGTTGTGGTCGTAGCTGGCGATCTCGTGATAGGCCGGCCAGCACCAGCCCGCCGCCCCCGCCGCCACGCAGCCCAGCGCCGCCCGCTGCAGGCGCCGGGACTCGGTGAAGGTGGCGGCCAGGCGCCGGGCCGTGTCCCAGCCCCAGGCCGCACCGGCGCCGGCCATGTATATCCCGGCCAGCTGGGCCCCCATCTGGAAACGCCGGAAGTAGAGGTCGGCGTGGGCCGGCACCAGGTCGGCCAGCGGCCCCCACGTGGTGGGCCCGAAGCCGAGCAGGAGGCTGGCCGCGAACAGGGCCAGGAAGGCCCGTGCCACCGGGGCCTGCTTCCAGGCCGCCAGGGCCAGCAGCGCTCCTGCCAGCACGATCATGCTGATGACCGGGACTCGGCGCCGGGCGTCGAAAACCTGGCCCGTGAACAGCCACCCCAGCACCTGGCGGGCGCCGTAGCCCTTCACGTAGGGCGTGTTCGCCAGGGGCTGGTTGACGGTCGACGTACTGGCGAAGACCAGCAGCGGGACTATGACCCAGGCCGCGGCGACGAGCGAGCCGGCGAAGAGCACCGCCCCCCGGACGAGCCGGCCCCGCAGCGGTCCCGGCGCCACCAGGGCGATGACGATCACGGCCAGCAAGCCGAGATAGCCGCTCTCGAAATGCAGCGCCACCGTGATGCCCACCAAGGCCGAGGCGGCCCAGGCGAANNACCAAGGCCGAGGCGGCCCAGGCTAAACGGGCGTCTTTCATGGCCCGCCATGTGGTGGCCCACGCAAAGGGCAAGGTCCAGGAGCCGAGCAGCTGCGTCCACACCTCGGCCCCGCCGGTCCAACTGTAGGCGCCCCGCTCGTAGCCGATGCCCGTGTGGCTCACCATGAACGACGACAGCAGCGCCGCCGCCAGGGCCA
>PMLI01000009.1 GCA_003158835.1 Acidimicrobiaceae bacterium | reverse complement strand
TCGACAGCCTCTTTGTAGATCTGCTGTTGGGCAGTGTCAGGCGACAGCATCATGATCACGTCCGCCTCCGAGGCCGCCGCGGCCGAGCTCATAACCCGCAAACCGGCGGCCTCGGCCTTGGCCCACGAGGACGAGCCCGGGCGCAGCCCCACCCTCACGTCCACTCCCGAATCACGGAGGTTGAGCGCGTGAGCGTGGCCCTGCGACCCGTAACCGATGATGGCTACCTTCCGGGCGGTGATTAAAGAAGGGTCAGCGTCGTGCTCGTAGTAAATGGTGGCCATTGCCTGCCTTTCAGTTTCGGATCTTGTGGTGATGGGACGGGCGTTCCAATTTGGGCAGCGCCACCCGGCCTGTGCGCTGGATCTCGATGATCCCATAGGGCCTCAGCAGTTCCTCGAAATCGTCCAGCATCGAGGGCTGCCCGGCCAGCATAACCGTGAGAGCCTCCTGGCCCACGTCGACGATGGTGGCACCGAAGATACGGACCAGGTCGCCCACCTCACCCCGGGAAGGCCCGGCCCCACCGGGCGGCGCACAACGCACCGACAGAAGAGCCAGCTCGCGCTCGATGGCCTCGCCCGGGGTCATTTCCGTTATTTTCACGACGTTGACGAGCTTGAAGAGCTGCTTGGTCAGTTGCTCGACCGAGGTCTCCTCCAGATCCACCACGATAGTGATCCGGCTGAAAGCCTCGTCGTCGCTCGGCGCCACCGCCAGGGAGATTATGTTGAAACCCCGGCGGGCGAAGAGCGCCGCCACCCGGGCCAGTACGCCCGCACGGTTTTCGACGATTACGGAGATGGTCTGGTGGCGCACCCGGCCACTGCCCGAGGCCCAGGTGGCCCCGGTGTTGGACATCGACATCACTGCACCACCCTTTCCCCGCCCGGGCGCAGGGCGGGATGCACGACGACATCGCTGTTGGACGCTCCGGCCGGGACCATCGGGAAGACTTTTTCCTGTGAATCGGTCCGGAAATCTATGACGACGGGGCGGTCGTCGATGGCGTTGGCCTTGTCGATCACGGGGCCGACGTCGGAGGCGTCTTCCACCCGAAAAGCGGCACATCCCATGGCTTCGGCCCATTTGACGTAGTCGGGCAGGTCGGGCGAGAGGTACACCTCGGAATAACGTTCTTCGTAGAACATCTCCTGCCATTGGCGGACCATCCCGAGGTAGGCATTGTTGAGGATGGCGACTTTTATCGGGATGCGCTCGCTCGACGCCGTGACCAGCTCCTGCGCCGTCATCTGGAAACAACCGTCGCCGTCGATGGCCCACACGGTGCGGTCGGGACGCCCCACCTTGGCCCCGATGGCCGCCGGCACGGCGAAGCCCATGGTCCCCAGGCCGCCCGAGTTGACCCAGGTGTACGGATGATCGAAACGCCAGTACTGGCTGGTCCACATCTGGTGCTGGCCCACCCCGGACACGACCGTGGTCTCAGAAGAGCTGGCATCCCTGATGGCCTCTATGACGGCCTGCGGCTTGAGCGGGTCGCCTTCGGCCTGAGGTTCGTAGTGCAGCGGGAACCGGGCCGACCAATCGTGGACCTGGGCCCACCACGGGCTGCGGTCGGGCTGTACGTCGCCGCTGGCCATGAGCACGCGCACCAGCTCTTCGATGACTAGGCGGCAATCGCCCACGATGGGCACGTCGGGCCGCCGGATCTTGCCCAGCTCGGCCGGGTCGATGTCGACGTGCACGACCTTGGCGTCAGGGGCGAAGGAGCCGACCCGGCCCGTCACCCGGTCGTCGAAGCGGGTACCCAGCGCTATCAGCAGATCGGCCTCTTGCATAGCCATGATGGCGGCATAATTGCCGTGCATGCCCGGCATTCCCAGGCACTGGCGGTGACTGTCCGGGAACGCCCCTCTGGCCATCAGAGTCGTCACCACAGGTGCGTCGACGAGCTCGGCCAACTTGAGCAGCGCCTCCGATGCCCGTGCCTTCAAGATCCCCCCTCCCGCATAAATGACCGGGCGGCGCGATCCGCTGATCAGGCGCACCGCCTCGCGCACCATGCGGGGGTGGCCCTTGATATTGGGCTTGTAGCCCGGCAGCGAAGCGACGACTTCGTCGTCATTGGGCCAGTACCACTCGGTCCGGGCCTGGAGAATATCCTTGGGGACATCAAGCAGCACGGGCCCGGGCCGCCCGGTCGTAGCCAGCAGAAAAGCCTGACGGACGGAAAGGGCGATGTCCTCGGGCCGCATCACCAGGTCGTTGTGCTTGGTGACCGAACGGGTGATGCCGACCGTATCGCCCTCCTGGAAGGCGTCCGTCCCGATGATGGACCGTGCCACCTGACCGGTGATCGCCACCATGGGCACGGAGTCCATGTACGCGTCGCACAGGGGCGTGACAAGGTTCGTGGCGCCCGGGCCGCTGGTCACCATGGCCACACCGGGGTGGCCCGTTACATGGGCGTACCCCTCCGCCATGTGGCCGGCGCCTTGCTCGTGCCGTACGAGCACGTGGCGTATGGGCGAGTCGAGCAGGGGATCGTAGGCGGGCAGGATGGCGCCGCCGGGCAGGCCGAAAATGACCTCCGTGTGCTCCATCTCCAGGCTCTTTATGAGGGCTTGCGCCCCGGTCAGTTGCATTCGGCGCCTCGCTGTCGTCGGGCTGGCTCACAAAACAAAACGACCTCCCGTTCGGGAGGTCGTTGGACGCACGCGTTGATGGGCGCGTGCGTCAGGTAAGTACTACAAGGCCGGAAAAGGCCATGCCGGCAGGAGCACTGGGACTAGCCGTGCCCTTTCGTGCGCCTGCCATAGGTTCATAGTGCCACAGCCGGCCGGGGGGCTGCAACCCCGAAACCCTAACCGCGGGCGCGCCGCGCTTTACCATGCAGTGTGACCGTACCCACTCCCTACACCCCCACCGCCTGGGCTGGCGATGGGTTTGATGATCTCGAGGAGACCTGGCTCCGCTCGAAGCCTGGGACCAAATGGGGGACTGTCGCGCCTGACGTCCTGCCGTGCTGGGTCGCCGACATGGACTACCCCGCGCCCGCGCCCGTCCGTGCCGCGCTGGGCCGTCTCGCCGCCGGCGGCGATCTCGGCTACCCGCTCAGGAACGGCGCCGCCCTGCTGGAGGAAAGGTGGGAGGCTCGCATGGCGGCCCGTTTCGCCTGGGCTCCCGCGGCCGGCCGGCTGCGAGTTTTCACAGACCTCATCCAGGTTGTC
>PMLI01000069.1 GCA_003158835.1 Acidimicrobiaceae bacterium | reverse complement strand
GCCTTATAGTACAGACCGAAGCTGTGGCCGACCTGCTGGTACGGATCCTCCAACAAAAAGGCAAGTCGGTACCTGACGACTTCTCCCTCATCGGTGTCGCGTGGGGAGAGGCCGTCAAGCACTTCGTACCACCCCTCACGTACGTGAACTTCCCCTCAGTAGAAGCGGGGCGCAAGGCGATCGAGCTCCTGGCCAAGGAAGGGCCTGGGAGCCTGTTCCCCGCCGTCGTTGTCGAGGGCGCCACCGTCGCACCCCCGCCGCGGACCAGACAACAACGCAGGTCGCTATAGCCGCGGGCTTCTGTTTAAACGATTCACCAACAACCAGCAATCACCCCTAACAAGCACAAGAAACCCGATAACCAGCATAAGAAGGAGGACGAGTTGTTACACAAAAACACCTCTGCTCACCGGACAGGCAGGACGCGGCTCTTGGCAGCCCTCGTCGCTGCCGGCTCAGCTGTTGGCATCGTCGGCATCCCAACGGTGCAAGCCTCGGCCAGCAGCAGCATTGTCCTGACGGAAACGAGCTATTACACCAGCGTCGACCAGAACGGGCCTATCTATAGCGCCCTGAACACCGTTTTCAGCAACTTCGAGAAGAGCCACCCTGGGATCACCATAAAGCGGGAGGACATAGTCAACAGCGGGAACAACTACCTGACCGAGGTCGCTGCCGAAGCCGCAGCCGGGACGCTGCCCGACATCTTGATGCTTGACAACCCGACGGTCCCAACTCTCGCTTCGTACGGTGTACTTACACCGCTCAGCACGCTCGGCCGAACCGCCATCCCGACCCTCGGCGCGGCACAACAGGGAGAGGCGAAGTTCAACGGCCAAATTGTCGGTTACCCGCTGTACACCAACACGATCGCCTTGTTCTACAACAAGGCCATGCTTGCGGCCGCCAACATCCAGCCACCGACAACCTGGGCGCAGCTCCTCACCGATGCCAAGGCATTGACCACCTCGCAGCACTACGGCATTGCCTTCTCCGCCGAGGCATGCTCCGGCTGCGGCGTGTGGACCATCCTCCCCTTCCTCCTGACCAACGGGGGGAGCCTGACCCACTTGACGTCGCCTCAGTCGGTCCAGGCGCTCACGCTGTGGACCGACCTCGTCAAAGAGGGGGCCGTCGATAAGGACTTCACGAACTGGAACCAGGGACAGCCCGAGGCTGCCTTTGCTGCCGACAAGGCCGCGATGATGATCAATGGGCCCTGGTTCTTCGGGACCCTGAACTCAGTGAAAGGCCTCAACTATGGCGTAGTGGAGATACCGGTCAACACCCCGGGCCAGAACGTGGTCGGCCCTATCGGTGGCGAGGTCTGGACTATCCCGAAGAGCAACCCCACCACAGAGAAGGCTGCCTTCGAACTGCTCAACTACATGGCGCAACCTTCAGCCGACGCGGCCCTCGCCACGGCCTCGGGCGACATCCCGACGGTCCAGGCAGCCATCCCCATCTGGCGGAAAACGGCTAACCCCCTCTACTCACCATTCCTGGCTGAGCTGAAGCACGGCTTTGTGCGTACCGGCACTCTCGGGGTGCTCTACCCACGAGTCGAGACCGCTGTCGGCAACGCCATCGTGGCCGCGCTAATCGGCAAGCAGACCCCCGCAGCCGCCTTCGCGTCCGCCCAAACGCAAGTCAACTCCATCCTCGAAGGTAACTAGCCCTTCTTGGCTCATGAAAGGTGAACAGGTACTTGCCGCGCGAAGAGCCACCCTCTCCTGAGCGACAGGCAACGTGGTCGGTGCGGGCCAAGGCGGGCGCCAACGAAGCGCTCGCCGAGGCCCGTCCGCCCGCTCTGCCGGACGATGGGAACGTGCTTTCCCTAGTCGGCACCCCCCGGCAGGCCAAGTCGACCTTCCCACGGGGGGCACGGCACTGGCTGCGCTCGCACCACAGACAAGCGTTGCTAGCCGCCTTCGTCTTGCCCGCCCTCGCATATGTGGTCATCTTCTTCGCCTACCCGCTCATCTACGGGATCACGCTGAGCCTCGAAAAGATCGGGTTCATCGCCCAGAGCGGGCCCTTCATCGGGTTGCACAACTACAAGGAAGAGATTAGCGACCCCGTCACCGGTAAAGCCCTGATTGACACCGGCATCTTCCTGGTGGCATCCATCTTCTTCCAGTTCACCATTGGCCTGGGCATCGCGGCCTACTTCAACCGGCGTTTTTTCCTTTCCGGGTTCCTCCGGAGCCTGATAATCATCCCGTGGCTGTTCCCGCCCATTGCGAGCGGGACTATCTTTGCGATAATGTTCGCCGGGCAGGGCGGCATCATCAACGAGACATTGCGGTCGCTCCACCTGATCAGCAGCCCTATATTTTGGTTCGACTCGTCTTTCAAGGCGATGTTCGTGATCATCTTTGTCAACGTATGGATCGGGATCCCCTTCAACGCCGTCCTGCTGTACTCGGGCCTCCAGGACATCCCTGACGAACTCAGGGAAGCGGCGGCGCTCGACGGTTGCGGCCCCTGGCAGCGGTTCCGTTACGTGACGGTGCCGCTCCTGCGCCCGGTCTCGCTCATAGTCATCATGCTGGGGATCATCTATACCGTAAAGACATTTGACTTGGTGATCGTGCTGACTAACGGTGGGCCCGACAACGGCTCACAGCTCATGTCGACTTGGGCCTACACGCTCGCCTTCCAGAACTTCCAGACTGGGCAGGGCGCAGCCGTGGCCAACATGCTGTTCGTGTTTTGCATGATCGTCGCCTTCTTCTACATACGAGCTACACGGCGGGAGGTAGCC
>PMLI01000110.1 GCA_003158835.1 Acidimicrobiaceae bacterium | reverse complement strand
AACTCTGGGGCCGCATAAGGCTACTACGTCACCATGTGCGGCCACGAAGCCCTCCAGCATCTCGTCGACCGCCGCCGCGGGCTCGTTGATGAGCTTCTTTATTGTCCCACTCACCCCTTCAACCCCCTCCTAGCCTGGGAACGCGACCCAAGCCTATAAGGTACGACCAGGCGGCCATCGTCGAGCAACCCTCCCGGCGAGCGGGTCATAGCCCCTGTACCAGTTTTCGCAGCTTCTCACCATCTGCACCGAGGACACGGGCGAGCGTAAACAGGTCGTGGCCAAGGCAAAAATGTCGTACTCCCAGATCCAGGTAATAGTCCGCGTCCTGCGGGCTGGCGATCTCCGCCCGGGGAGGCACGCCGGCCTGGATACACTTCTCGATCACCCCCTTTTCTGCGGACCGCACCGCATCCGACGCGGTCTCGCCTGGTCTCCCAAAACTCATTGCATAGTCGGCCGGGCCCCATTGGACCATGTCTATTCCCGGTACCTGCAGGATCTTGTCGAGGGCCTCAACGGCCGAGGCTTTTTCAATCATAATGACGACAACGATATCCTGCAATGCTGCTACGTAAGCCGGCGTGCCACCATAATTAGGCATGGCATTCCGGCGGGCCGCCACCCCATAGTAGCCGCCGCTACCCGGGCAGTCGGCTCGGACGGACTCGACACAGCTGACTACGTCCTCGACGGACCGACAGTCGGCGAACAGAACGCTTTCGAACCCAGCTCCGATGCTCCGCTGAGCAACGTACCGTCGTCCTTCGAAATCCACCTTTATCATACTGCCCAGGTCGTACAGCTCGGCGGCACGGCAGAAATCCTCCAGCGAGGCCAGGTCAAACGGCGCATATTCTGCCACGAACTCTACATAATCAAACGCACCGGTTTGGCCGATGGTCTCGACAACGGTGGCCGAGTTTAGAAACAGGTGCGTGCCTATGGTCGGTGCGTTGGCTGGGAGCAACGCGCGCAAACGGTTCCCTCTCACAGTCAATAGCCGCCACGCTGATCGATCACTCCGAGCAGCTCTTGTCCCTCAGCAAAGCGCCCGATATTGAGCTCGACAAGTTGGGCATAGGCCTCCAACCGTGAGTCTCGATCGCTTGGTGTTTCGACGGCATTTGCCGAATGCGACGTGATGAGCACGTTAGGCATATCCCAAAGGGGATGGCCCGGCGGAAGGGGCTCGGGGTCAGTCACGTCGAGGCAGGCACCACCGAGCCGTCCGGCCTCGAGTGCGGCCACCAACTCCTCCGTCTGCACCAGCCCGCCCCGCGACACGTTGACGACCCACCCGTGCGGCCCGATGAGGTCGAACTCCCGTGGCCCAAGCAGCCCTCGTGTCTTCTCCGTGAGTGGGGCTGCCACCACAACGATGTCGCTCTGACGAAGCAGGGCATCCAGCTCATCCGGCCCTAAAGACTCGTCCGCCCCTTCCACCGGCCCGCCCGGCTCGGTGAGCGCCACAATCCGTACGCCGAAGGGGGCCAGCCTACGGATCAGTTCCCGCCCTACCCCTCCGGCGCCCACGATGCCGACCGTCTTGCCCTGGAGGGCCTCCCCGTGGACGGGTGCCCAGCTCCGGGCGCACGCCAGCTGTTTGAACCGGCGGCAACCTGCCAGGATCAGGCCCACCGCGTGCTCCGCCACCGCCGGGCCGTACTGGCCCTTGGCGCAGGTCCAGACGCGGCCCCCGTCAATAAGGCCAGCCTCGAACCAGTGGTCGACACCAGCTGAGTCGAGCTGCACCCACTCGATCCCTGGGTGCAACAGTGACGCCATTCTCGATACGTCGTGGTCATGTGCGCACCACACGATTACGTTGGCCGACGCCGCCACTGCAACCAGTTGGCCCGCCTTCGATACGGCCTCCTTCACGTTGTCTGGTTGCACCGGCCCCAGCCACACCGATACCTTCCCAGGTCCCGCATTCCTCTCCCGGCCCTGCACCATCGGCAATCCACTCCTATCTGCTGCGACACGAACCGCTCTGTAAGACAGACCAGTTTACTTGACGGGTTCGCTCCTCGATACTCGGCTCTCTACGGCTCGGGCGCTTGCCTTTCGCAAAGCAAGCGCCCGTCCGCAAGGTATTTCTCACCGAGCGCGCTGCCCAGAGAGTTTTTCCTTGGCGCAGCCTACTCGATAACACAAGGCGGCGAGCAATACTCTCACCACCACGAGGCAACGTCGCTAGTACGTGACGCTGCCGATGTTTTTCTTATTGAACAGCAGCAGCCCACACGTTAGGTCAGTCTTGCAGTCCGTACCCCCGAGGAGGATCATGTGGTTGGCCTCGACGAAGAACGAACCCAGCTTGCCGGCCCTGAAGGTCTCACCGATCTTCGGCGTAATCGTGCCTGCGAGCAGACCGTGCTCAACCCACTCTGCCAGGTAGCCCAAATTGATAACGTTCCAAAATACCACGTCCTTCATCAGGCCGCTCAGCACGTAGGACTTGAGCTGTATCGGGAGCCCTAGGCCGGTCATCTGTACCTTCCCAACCAGGCTCAAGTCCGTCAATGCGCGCGCCGCGGCGGCGAGCTGGACGCTGCCAGGGACAATGATGCCCTTCAATTTCGGGTGCGCCTTCATGAGCGCCTGCGTATCCGCGTAGCACGGCGCATCCGAGTCTCCGCAGTAGGCTGTTTCGACAACCTTCAGTTTGCTGTAAATGGGGAGCTTTAAGGCGGATTTTGCGGCCGCCACCCATTGACTGAGGTTGGGTGAGTCCGGCGACTCACTCAAAAATGCAATGTCCCCGGCGCAACCTGGGGTCTCTGCGCACATGGCCTTAACCAACGACCCGCCTATGGCGGAGTAGGTGGCCTGGTT
>PMLI01000451.1 GCA_003158835.1 Acidimicrobiaceae bacterium | reverse complement strand
AGGGGCTCGGCACGACCGGTCAGGTCGACGCGGCGCAGGCCGTCCGCGCCGCCCGCCCGGTCCCGGGGCCCTAGGCCGGCCCCGCGGCACAGGCCCCGGCCAGGCGACGGAGCTCGGCGATGCTTCGGCGCACCGCCGCGTGTTCGTCGTAACCGTAGTCAGGGTGGAGATCGTCTATCTCGACGGCCAGGAGCCCGTCGTAGCCGGTCTCCGCCAGCAACCGCAGGACCCGGCCCATGTCGACCAGCCCATCGCCCACGGGGGTGCTGGAGAAGAAAAACCCTTCGGACGGCGAGACGCCCCGTCGCACCTTCAAGTCCTTGATGTGCGTGGCGAAGACGTACGGCGCCAACTTCTCCATGGCTCCCACCGGGTCGTCCAGGAGCCGCAGGAAATTGCCCGTGTCGAAGTTGACGCCGAAGTAGGGCGAACCGACCGCCTCCACCAACCAGAGCATCTCCCGGGCGGTGTAGTCGCCGTGGTTCTCCACCGCCAGCTTGACCCCGCGAGGCCCGGCGGTGCGAACGGCCTCGGTGAACCAGCCCGCCAGCACCTCGAGCCGGGGCTGGCGGGGCAGGTAGCGGTAATCCCCACGGCCGGGGCCGGGCGTCACCCGCATGACTTTGGCACCGATCAGGACGGCGTTGTCGATCTGGGCCACCATGTCTTCCAGGGCGGCGCGGTTGGTGCCGTCTTCGAGCCCTTGGGGGTGCCCCCAGGCGTAGACACGCTCCAGGCCCGAGTCGTCGAGGAGTGCCTTCAATTCGCGGCACCATGACGGCTCCATGGTCGGGAAGAAGCAAGATTCCAACGAAACGCCGTCGACCCCCAGCCCTACGGCGAAGGCGATGAAGTCCTCCATCGTCATGGCCCGGTCCGGCGCCGGCTGCCCGTCGTAGACCTCCCCGAAGAACCTGTGGAAGCAGTAGCTGTCGATCCCGAGCTTCACGGGTTCATGCTCCGGCCTTTTTCGGGGGCAGGCTCGAGACCTCGAACGCGTCCAGCGACAGTTCGCTCTTCAGGCCGGCCGGATCCTCCGAGTACCAGTAGGCAACCGAAGCCATGTCGTCCGATCTCGGCAAGTAGCGGCCGTCAGGCCTCCACCCCAGGTCCTGGATGGTCACCTGCAGGCTGCGCTCGAAGTTGACCGGGTCGGGTAGGTGCCACCGGTACATGCCGAAGCGGGTCTGCGAGCTGTAAAGGCCGTCGGGCCGGATGACTTGGTGCAGGCCGAGGTAGCTCGACGAGTACGTCGAGTACCCCTGGCCCGGTACCTCGAAGTCCCAGGCTCCACCGAAGTAATCCTCTGTGCCCGTCCCGCAGATAGTCGGGTAGGTCTCGCCGTCCATGAAGAACTTCAGCTCTCCTTCGCCCCACCAGCCCGGTGAGTTCACACCCACCGCCAGGTAGGTGCCGATATAACTGCCGCGGCCCCGCCCCCCGTCGAGGATGGTGTACACCTCTCCGGCCGGCACCGGGTTCGCCCTCCGCCAGGTGGCGTGCAGGTAGCCGGCGTCATCGGGGATCTCGCCCCGTGCGAAATCGACCTGGTAGTAAACGACCTGATCGACGGGGCCGAGGTTCTCGATGCTGATGCGGGCGGACGTACGGAAGGGCATCGGGAAGTAGCAGTTCATTCCCCCGTGCGGGGCGACAACGATGGGCGCGGAGAGGAGCGGGGCGTACTCCCCCCACCCCTGGCAGAAGAAGTCCCCCAGTGGCACTGCGACGGCCGGCGCTTCGTCCTCGCCGTCCCAGCTCATGCGTAGGACCATCGAACGCCAGGCATCGGGGTGGGTGGTGAGCCAAAGGTGGCGGACCACCCCGGGCCCGTCGATGGCGGCAATCTCGAGCGTTTCCCCCGCCGGGATGGCCCGGCTGGGTGAAACTTTCCAACCGACGCCGAGGTCTCGAGCCGCCTTCGCCCCGGTGCCTTCCGTCGCTCTGGCCCCGCCTCCGCGCCCCCCGGACGGGTTCTCCGCCGTGATGGCGCGACTTTCGGCCCGGCTCAGCCGGGCCGGGCCCAACAGATCGGACTGACCAAAGGACGCCACGGCTCAGGCCTCCGGTGAAAGATCGTAAGTGGCACCGGCCGGGAGCAAACCGGGCGAGGGCGGGGCGAGCACCGTCCCACCGATGAGCACCCGTTCGACCCGGACGGATCCATAGGCGACCTCCAGTTGGGCCCGGCGGGCGCCCGACGGGTCAACCGTCTGGTACAGGGTTCCCCAGGACGCACCGCTGGACCAGAACCANNCCGGGCGTAGTGGTGGCCGCACTCAACCTCGTCGAAGGGGTTGCGACGGGCGCCCGAAAAGCGCTCCCGGGCCGCGGCAACGACGTCCTCCGCCGACGCGGTCTCGCCCTGCTGGACAAGGCCGAGGGCATAAACGTACTCCAGCCCCGTCCACACCTCGGACCAGTACGGCATCGGGTGCTCGGGCAAGCCGTTCGGGTACGACAGGACGATGTGCCCGCGCTCCCCCCGCACCGCGTAGGTCCGCATGCAGTTGGTCCAATCGCCGAAGTCTTCGAC
>PMLI01000099.1 GCA_003158835.1 Acidimicrobiaceae bacterium | reverse complement strand
GGTCCAGATCACGACGGCGTCGACGCGTAAGGCAGAGCTGGAGGGGCCCAGAGATGCCGCACCTATCTCGAGCTCAGGCGACTGGTATTGGGCCGTCGACGGGGCCGTGTACCCATAGCCGACCGTGGCCTGGCCTGCACCCGGCCCGTTCCCGTTCGAGGAGCCGGCCGGCGTCAAGCCCTTGGGGGGATGAGCCATGAGCCACGCCCCGGCCTGCTCGAAGGACAGCGGCGCCCGCCAGAACTGGGTCTGGACAACCAAGGAGCTCACCGCGGGAGTACCGAGTACGGGGCCGCCCGCCAGAGCCTCCGCCGCCGCGGTGGCCCTGACCGCGCCAGGTGGGACCGGTGCCGATCGCAGCAGCGCTCGGGCTTCCCAGAGGGCCGCCTGCCGATTGCGCGCCACGGCCGCGGCCAGGGCCGACGCAGGGGTGGTCGTGGGTACGACCGCTTTCGCGTTCGTGTCGCTGACCAGGGCCGGGCCGGGGGGGCCCAATGTCAGGCACGCGCCAGCACAGGCCACGGCCGTCAGGGCGCGGGCGGGGGTGTGAGCGCGGGCTAGAGCGAGGGCACGGACCGGCGAGCGCATGGCAATCTCCCTTCGTCACTGGTATTGGTGCCGGGGCGGGGGCGTTGTCAACCGGGGCGCGAGGTTCGGCCGACGGCGGCGCTCGAGGCCCGCTGACAGAGCGAACGCATGTCCTTGCTTTGCGATTTCGTCAGCTTATGCTAACCGTCAGCTTAAGCTGACATTTTGGCCAAACCGAACACGCCTACCCTCGAGCCCTGATGCCGACCGCGCCGGCCTCTGCCTGCGGGGCGGCCATGCCGTGCATGACCGCGGACGACGGGCCCGCTAACATGGCCCTCTGCCCGTTCGGGGGTGGTGTAATCGGCAACACNNCACAGGCCTGGGGCTTCTGTTTGAAAGGGCGTCCATAAGGCCCTTTGGTCACAAAATGGTCACAACTGTCATGAGGGTCGACACGGCCAAACTCGAGCCGGCGCGCAACTATGGTCACGTCCACGCCAGCGGCCAAGGCCAGCGTTGCCCAGGTGTGCCTTAAATCGTGAAGACGGACGGTCGGGAGCTCGGCAAGGCCGCTTGGCGAAGGCGGCGATCGAACGTCTTGGAGAACGATTCAGGATGGCTCGACCACTCGGGCGCGGTCCGTCTTAGTGCGGGGCACGACCTTGCCCTCTCGGCCAACGCCACCGGGCTTGGTTAGAGGAATGACGGTCTGCCGTATGGCCGCGGTCTTGCGTTCCCAGTCGAGGTCAGCCCAGCGCAGGCCAAGAGCCTCTCCGCGGCGGCAGCCGGTGAGGGCCAAGAACGCGAACGGGTAGAAGTAGCGGTCGCCCGCGCAGAGGTTCAGGAAGCGGTGGACCTGAGCGCCGCTCCACGTATGCATCTCGGGTGCCTTCGCGGCCGACGCCGACGGCGGCGTGGCTTGGGGAGCAGGTTTGACAGTGACGCCCTTCCACTTCACGGCGTCGTCGAACGCCCCACTGAGGATGGTGTGGATGTAACGGACCGTCCGGGGCTTGAGCCCGGCCGATTGCGTCCCCACCTTTCGGCCCCCTTCCAGCAGCTCGGAGTAGAGCCGGTTCAAGACCCCACCGTCGACCTGGCTGAGCTACAAACCGCCTATGCGGGGGCTGATCTGCAACCTGATGTTCCGGTCGTAGGACTCCCACGTCGACTCAGCCAGCTCTCGGCGCACCGCTGGTAGTCAGTCCTTCTCCAAGAACTCGGCCACGCTCTGACGCCTAGGGGCGACATAGCTGTTCGTGCGGGCCTGGCTACGCACTCTGTCCAGCTCCTCCTGGGCAGCAACCTTGGTGGGGAAGCCGCGGCGCTTGACTTGGCGGCGCTTTCCGTCCTGGTCGACACCGCCGTCGACAACGAAGTACCACCTCCCTGTGTCCGGGTCCCGCCTTGGGGTAGCACTCCCTGCGCGGCGGTTCCCCGTTGGGCGTCCGCTCACACCTCGCCCCGTTCGCCCCCCAAGCCGGGACGCGGAAGATCCTCGGGTCGCCCGGTACAGCGAGAGCTCCCTCGGTTCAGCTGTCCCGGCACGTGCCTCCCTCTGCGCCAACGCGGCCAAGCCGCTAACCAACACGAGAGGAGGCTCTCTGGCGTCTCCGGCCGAGGTAGAGCCTCGAACCCTGGCCGGGTCAACCGCCAGATCAGAGGCTAACAGCCGCTAACGACGAGAACGCGGCCTGTGCCCACTCGGCATGAAATACCTGGTCGGAGGGCCTAAGAAGAAAGTCGCCACCTCGGCCCCTAACGGCGGGAGACCTCGCCGATGGCACCACCCGGTCCATCACGGGGCTGCTCCCCGGCACCGCTCACTGCCAGCGGGCCGCCCGTCAAGGGGTCGTGGAGGTGCGAAGTGAGGTTCGAAGAACTACCCGAGGTACTGACCGTCGAAGAGGCGGCCACCGTCCTGCGCATTGGCCGGACGGCGGCGTACGAGCTGTGCCGCCAATGGCGAACGAGCGGGGGCCGCCAAGGCCTGCCCGTCGTTGCCTTCGGGCGCACCTTGCGCGTGCCCAAGGCCGCGCTCTTGAACATGCTCCAAATCTCGGAGCACCGGGCATGACGCCCGCCCTCCCCGCCCACCTTCGCTACCAGCGACCAACGGCACGGCCAACTCACTTGCCGCCCTCCTCGCCCACCCTCTTGTCGACCGCCCCCCGATCTCTTCCCCGTCCGCCACCACTCCTGTCGGCCCCAGCACCTTCGCCTCACGCCGCCACCGCACTCTCAGGCCCGCCCGCAACCACCACCAGCTCCCGGCCCCTCAC
>PMLI01000133.1 GCA_003158835.1 Acidimicrobiaceae bacterium | reverse complement strand
AGCCTTAGTCTTTTCAGTGTGCAGATAAGAAGACAACAATCTCATCCCGAAGGGTCGCCTAAGCGCAGGTCAGCCAGCAAGCGGGGCGTCCGTGTGATGACGGGTACCCTCCTCGCTCTCACCCTGGCCGGGGGGGGGATCTCCTTGGCGTCGCCGGCCGGCGCATCCACCGCCGCGTGGGCCCACGGTCCCGCCCGGGACGCCGCCAAGGTTGTGCCGTTCTCCGGGCACTACAAGGGCAACGCCGCGCTCCTCATCAACAACGGCGCCGTCACGATCTCCTCGGTCACCGGCAAGGGCACGGGCTCGCTCGTCGGCGCCAGCACCATCACCGGGAAGGGGTCGGGGGCCTCCACGGCCCAGTGCGACCCGTTCACCGGTACCGGCAGCATCATCGGAGCGGCGGCGAAGCTCTCCTTGCACGTGGTCGAGTCCAAGTCGTCGGGGTGCAGCAGTGGCCAGAGCGGTCCGGTCACCGTGACCTTCACGGGCCTCGCCGTGGTCACCGGTGGCAGTGGTAAAGCCGGTGGTGCCAGCGGCAACCTCAAGTTCAACGGCTCCCTCAAGCTCGGCGGTACCAGCGGTTCTCAGAACGGCTCTTACACGGTGGCCCTTACCGGCAACCTGAAGATCAAGGGCTAACCCACAAGTCGGATGCAATGAGAAAGAAGGAAACAACATGAACAAACTCATGACAAGGATCGGCGTCGGGACGGCGACCCTGGGCCTGGCCGCGTCGGCCCTCGTCTTCGCCAGCACCAGCGCAGGAGCGGCCACGACGACGACCACCGGCCCGACGACGACGACAACGCTCGGGCCGCCGGCCCAGGGAACGGGTGTGCACAAGGTGTTCCTGTACGTGGACACCATCACCGGGGGCGGCACCCCGACGCCGGCCGCCGGTTGCGCCCAGACGAACCTGTTCCAGCCCGGGCAACTTGTCGTGTTCCGTATGTACGGCGTCAATGCCGCCGCCGGTGGCGTCAACCTCACGCCCCAGACGGTCCTGAACGCGTACGTAAAGGTGCCCGGCCTGGCCCGGATCCCCATGGTGTACGGAACGCACGGCAAGGCGTCCTACTGGACCGCGCCCTGGTCTATCGCCGCCAATTACCCACTCGGCATTGTGAACTTCTGGATCCACGTGACCACCAAGGCGGTCCCGAAGACGGCGACGTCGCCCGCGGTCCCCCAGGAGTCCGGGAACTTCACGCAGCAGGGCCTGGCGCCCCCCTCACAGCTCACGGTCGTCAAGGCTTAGGGGGACAAAGACGCTTTCCCGAGGTGGCTGACCGCCGGTCTCGTGGCCGGCGGTCAGCCACCTCGTCTATTCCGGGCGCCCTCCGGCCCCGGCAAGTACCGAACCCACAAACCCATGGCCCGGCCGGGCAGCTCCTGACAGCCATCGCCCGCGACCCAGAAGGGAAAGTCGCATGACCAAGCAAGCCAAGACCAAGAAGTTCAGCGTCGCGTTACTCGCCGCGTTGACCGGGGCACTGCTCCTCAGCGCCGGGGCGGTCAGCTCAGCCGAGAGCTCGCCGACGGCGGCGCACATCAATTCCGGCGCCAGCGCGCCGGCCGCCCCGGCCACCANNATGCGCCCGCCCAGCCGAGCCCCAACATCGGCATCCTGGCCGTGACGCCGGACCAGGGCGTCGCCGGCACCCCGCTGACCATCTCGGGGTCGAAGTTGCCAGCCAACGCCAAGGTCGAGCTCACGTGGTCTACAGCCGACGCGACCTGGCTGGTCCAGACCGAGCCCGATACCGTGAACTACCTCGGTCGGTCCGACACCTTGCTGACGGTCGTGCTCGCCACCACGACCACTGACGCCAGCGGATCGTTCAACCTGTCCATCAAGGCGCCCGTCGACTGGGGTGGTGTACACGACATCTACGCCGTCATAAGCGGGGTGGAGGACGCCCATGGCGGCTTCATCGAGCTTCGCACCGTGACCGTCAGCCCGACGAGCGGCCCGGTCGGCACACCGGTCACCATCACCTACAGCGGGCTCGGCCCCAGCCTCTACACGGGCGTGGCATCGTTGCTCTACGACAACCACTACGTGGGCGCGCTCATGGCCAACTGGACCCGGGGCACCGCCCGGGTGACCATCCGGGCCGCGGGGCCGGTGGGCAAGCACACGATCCAGATCGGGAACGCCATCAGCTACCTGTACCTGAACGTGCCCCAATCACCGATCCCGTACACGAACGGCGCCAAGGTCACCTTCACGGTCACCAAGGATGCCGGCCCCCCGCCCGTGTCGATCGACTGGCCTGTCGACGTCCCACCGACGGTTAGCGCCCGGACCACGTTGGCCACGAGCGGCCTGGCCGTCAATTCCACCGTAAACGCCTCGCTCGCATCATCCCGGGGACCGGTGGGCACCAACGTCGCCCTCACGGCAACGGGCCTGTCCACGGGTGCTCCTGTCAGCCTGGTCTGGTCAACGGTCGTCGGCAACCGGGTCGACTGCGCCAGCACCTGCTGGGCATTCTCGTCCACGCCTCTAAGCACGGCGACACCCGCCGGCGGGTCGCTGAACACCACCGTCACCGTCCCTGACGGTCCCGGTGGTTGGCATGTGGTCCAGCTCATGCAAAACGGCCAGCTGGTGGCGCAAGTCCCGTTCTACGTGGAGGAAAGCGTCGTCGGGCAGGGCGTGTCCTCGATTGTCGTGAAACAGGGCCAGTCCTTCACCATCCACTTGAAGGGTGTGGGCTGGACACAGCTGGACAACACCGTCGGTGTCGACTACGACAACAGCTACATGGGTTACGGCTGCGGATTCAATTCCAACGGCTACATGGTGATCCACCTGCGCGCGACCGGGGGAGTGGGAACTCACCTCATCGACCTCTACCCGATGCTGTACTCGCTCTCACCGTCCTTCGCCCTCACGCCGTACGGCATGGTGCCGGTGCTGTCGTACGCGCGTGACTTCCCGGGCCTGGCCCTGGGCTATCACGTGCCGGCGATCCGCTTCGCCATCAAGGTGATCAAGTAGTTCTCCCCTTTGACTGGCGCCGCCGCCCCGTCACCATCACGGTGCCGGGGCGTCGGCGTTACCGCCAGGACCGCACGCCCAGCATCG
>PMLI01000458.1 GCA_003158835.1 Acidimicrobiaceae bacterium | reverse complement strand
TTGTCGAACACCTCGATCAGTTCGGGGTCGGTGACCTTGAGCGCCGGGCCATGGCCCGGGAACATCTCGTCGTGGTTCTGGCGGGCTTTGTCGCTGATAGCCATTGCGGTCTGCTCAGCCCTGGCCGGTTCGGGGGACGAGCCGGACGGTCACCCGGTGCGCATCGGGGCCGACCACCGAGCCGACGATGCTGGGCCCGTCTCTTTCGGCGGTGTTGGGGGCGTGGTACTCGGCGTCGCTGACGTGCGCACCCCAGTGGGGCCCGCCCTCTGTGATCGATAGGTGGGTCATGAAGTGGTCGGGCGCGGCGCCGTGCCAGTGCTCCTCCGCGTCGGGGGTGTAGACGACATCACCGGGACGCAGGTCGACGACCTGGTCGCCGCGGGACTGGACCAGGCCCCACCCTTCGGTTACGTAGAGGGTCTGGCCACCTTCGTGGGAGTGCCATGCGGTGCGGGCCCCGGGGCTGAAGTGAACGGCGCCCACGCTGAGCTTCGACGGTGGCTCACCCTGTGTGATGGGGTCGACCCAGGCCTCCCCTGTGAACCATTCGGCCGGGCCTTTGGCGGTCGGCTGTTTGGGGCGATGTTCCGTGATGTTCTCTCCTTTTCAGGGCTGGACTACGACCTTGAGCGCGGTGCGGTTGGCCATGGCCTGGTACCCGACGGCGATGTCGTCGAGGCTGACGGTGCGGTCGAAGACCTTGCCGGGCTGGATCTTGCCTTCGAGCACGTCAGGCAGGAGCTTGTCGATGTAGGCCCGGGCGGGAGCGACGCCACCCGTCAGGGTGACGTTGCGCATGAACACACCGAAGTCCATCGGGACCTCGTCGTACTGGGGTGCCCCGACCCGGCTGACGGTGCCCCCGTCGCGCACGACAGCGAAGGCGGTCTCGATGGCCTCTTTGAGCCCGACGCATTCGAGGACCTTGTGGGTGCCGTCGCCACCCGTCAACGCACGTACTTTCTCCACGCCTTCGTCGCCGCGTTCGGCGACAACGTCGGTGGCGCCGAACTCCCTGCCTAGGTCGGTGCGGTCTTTGTGGCGGCCCATCAGGATGATGCGCTCGGCGCCGAGCCGCTTGGCGGACAGCACGGCCGAAAGACCAACGGCGCCGTCGCCGATGACTGTCACCATGCTGCCGGGTCCCACGCCCGCGGTCTGCGCGCAGTGGTAGCCGGTGGGGAACACGTCCGAAAGCGTCAGCAGGGACGCCAGGAGCGCGGAGTCATCGCCCACCGGCAGCTTGACCAGGGTGCCCTGCGCCTGCGGTACCCGGACAGCCTCGCCTTGGCCGCCGTCGATCCCGTCGCGGGCCCACAGCCCGCCGTGGCGGCACGAGGTCTGCAGTCCTTCCTGGCAGAAGTCGCAGGTCCCGTCGGACCACACGAACGGGGCCACCACCAGGTCACCGGCCTTGAAGCCGGCCACGTCGGCACCGACGTCCTCGATGAAGCCGAGGAACTCGTGGCCGATGCGAGCCCCTTCTGGCGAAGCAGGCATGGACCGGTAAGGCCACAGGTCACTGCCGCAGATACATGCCCGCACCACCCGCACCAGGGCGTCGGTCGGTTTATGGATGGTGGGGTCGGGGACGCTCTCGACGCGGATGTCGCCGGCGCCGTGGATGATGGTTGCTTTCATCTCGGGCTCCTCTCGTGGGATCTCGTTACTAGTGGTGGGCCGCCTCTGCACTAAGAAGGCGCGTCCGGTGAACGCCCCGGTCGGGCTGGGAGGGGAAGGCTGGTGGTCGGGGTCTGGTTGTCCTGGTCGAGCGTGGCGGCCCAGCTGGCCAGCAGGTTGAGGGCGTCCTGAGATGGTGAGCCGGCCTCCGCGGTATAGACCAGGACGGTCAGGCCCTCACCGGGGAGCTCCATGGCTTCGAACGACAGGTCCAGGTCCCCGACAACCGGGTGGTGGAGCTGTTTTCGGCCGGTGCGGTGGAAGCGCACATTGTGGGCCGCCCACCGGGTGCGGAAGGTCCCGCTGCGGGTGGACAGCTCGCCGATCAGGTCGCTGAGCGCCTTGTCGTAGGGGTTGCGCCCGGCCTCCGAGCGCAGCATGGCCACGATGTCGTTGGCAGCCCGTTCCCAGTCGACGAAGAACTCCTGGGAGCGGGGGTTCAAGAACACGAACCGGGCGTTGTTGGCCGGCCGCACCGGGTCGGTGAACATTTCGGAGTACAGGGCGTGGGCGAGGCGGTTGCCGGCCAAGAAGTCGTGGCGGGCATTGCGCGCCCACGCCGGGGCGCCGACCATCGAGTCGAGCATCCGCTGGACGCTGGGCCGCACTCGAGGGGCGGGCGTCCGGCGGGCCGACGGGTTGACGTTAGCCGCCCGAGCCAGGTCGAACAGGTACGCCCGCTCCGCCTCGTCGAGCTGCAGCGCACGGGCCAAGGCGTCGAGCACCTGCTCGGACACGCCATGAAGGCTCCCCCGCTCAAGGCGGGTGTACTAGTCGACGCTCACCCCGGCCAGCATGGCCACTTCCTCCCGCCGAAGCCCCGGTACCCTCCGGTTGCCGCCGTAGACGATGAGCCCGGCCTGTTCCGGGCTTACCCGGGCCCGCCTGGAGCCCAGGAACTCTTTGGTCTCGGTCCTGCTGTCCACGACAACCACGCTACGGGCGTCCAGGCGATGGGAGGGAGGCCCTGTCAGTACCTGGACCAGCAGAGCCCCCCAGGCCCGGGCCGGCCGTCGTTCACGGTAGGTACCCGACCTGTGGCCGCGGGCCGGGGCCATCCTGGGCGCCCGCACCTAGCGCGGAACATCACCTGAGCTGGGATCAGGCAAACCTTGGCCATGCCACGGGAAGCGCGAGCGCCCGGCTAGGGGCGTTCCACCGGGTTCAGCTTCTGCCCGTTCGGGAGGTAGTAACCGGGGCCCTGCGGCCCGGTTGGTAAGTAGGAAGCGTAGGGGGCCTCGTAGAGCTGCCCGGTACTCGGGTCCTGGACCAGTTGCTGGTTGTTCAGGGTGTCGTCGAAGTTGGCAACCTGCCCGTTGAAGTCTTGCCACTGGCGGTTGACGGCCTGGATTTCCTGGAGGTCCTGGGTGAAGTCGTGCTGAATGGAGCCGGCCATTTCGATCAGGGCACCGTTGAGGGAGTCCCACAGCGGGCTGTCGGCCAGTGCCAAACGGAAGACGCCTGCCGTCGACTCACCGGTAGTGCTCGTCTCCATGTAGATGAGCCCGTGCACGGCTTTACCGTTCAGGGTGGCGGTGAACTCCATGTACTCCTGGCTGGGGCCCACGTCGATCGCCGACAGTACTTGAGGGGCCTGGAACCCGAGCTTCCCGAACCAGTACGTGATGGCTTGGGACGGTGTACTGAGGGGCTGTGACACGTTCACTCCCTGCACGAACGGGCCCCACAAATCGAAAGTTGCGCTGGCCGTGTTGGCCGCATTGTCGAGCGAAAGGTCGTCCTGGCCCTCGGCTCCGATGTGCCAACCGGGTGGCTCGATGAAGCTGAACGGTGCCACCGGAGGTTGGTGGAACAACTCGAAGAGCGTTGCTCGCTCGGGCCCGTAGCAGCGCCCTACGGCATTGAGGGTGGGGGCCTCGGACGCGAACTGTGCCCGGGGGCCGTACGCGAAGGTGACCAGAGCCTCGGCCGAGGCGAGCTGGGTCGGCACGGACAGGACTCTTACGGTTGCCTCGCCACCCAGTTTGGCACCCCTGACCTCGGCTTGAACAGTTGCGGTGGGCAGGCCCCCGGCGCCCGCCTGCACCTGGTAGTTGAAGACGCTCCCGGACTTTCGCACGAGGCCCTGCTCATAGCGCATGAAGGCTGAAAAGACCGCCGTCGGGGTAACGCTCTTGGTGAGGAGCGCGGCGTACAGCACCACACCTTCCGGGCTCGAGGGGCTCGGGCCGACGGCGACCTCGCCACCCAAGGTGGACAGGTCCCAGCCTCCGGGGACGCCGACATGGAAGCCGTCGTAGATGTCGTGGACCAGCGGAAGGGAACATGCAGCCGTCTCGGCGGGCGCCGAGGCCGCAGAGGCATACGGGGTGAACATGGACGAAGTCGCCCACGGCGCGGCCAGCGCGGTGATCACAGCCAATGTTCGTCTCAACTCGGCTCTCCTTTCTCGGGAGCTAACCGGATGGGGCCTATCCGAGTGCTCGACCAAACCTAAGCGCGCCACCGTCACATCGGCGTCACATAAGACGACGCCGGGCAGCTCGGCGGGACTTGGAGGACGGTCATGCTCCGCCCCTTGTCCGTTGATACGCGGCCCTGGCCCAGCCCTAGCCCGGCACGTAGTCGAGCGATATCGGGTCGGCCAGGAGAAATTGTCAAGAGTTGTGGATGAGATTTTCTGCTCAGGCGGCGACGGACCCGGTACCGGCGACTTCGGGCTCGGTCTC
>PMLI01000285.1 GCA_003158835.1 Acidimicrobiaceae bacterium | reverse complement strand
CCAGCCGTTCTTCGTGGCCGAGGTCTTCACGGGGATCAAAGGCGTCTACACGCCCATCGCCGAGACCGTGGACTCTTTTGAGGCCCTGGTCAACGGGGATCTCGACGACCTGCCCGAGCAGGCGTTCCTCAACGTGGGTGGCGCCGAGAGCGCAAAAGCAAAAGCGCGCGAGCTCGAAAAGGGAGCCTGAGAAACCGTGGCTACGACCCAGGTGGAGCTGGTCACGCCGAGCGCGACGCTGTACTCGGGGCAAGCCGACATGGTGGTGTGCCGCACGGCCGGCGGGGACATCGCCTTCCTCGCCAATCACATGCCATATGTCGGGGCCCTGGAGCCCCATCTCTTGCGGATAGTGCACCCCGAAGGCGGCGCCGACGAGCTCCGCTTCGAGGTAAAAGGGGGCTTCGTAGAGGTCAACGAAAACCGGGTCATCGTCCTGTGCGACGCCGCTGAGCGAGCCTAAAAGGCACCGCCTTGGGGTGGCCCTTCTCCTGGTGCCGCCTGTCGCTCTCGAGGTGCAGGGCCTGCGCCGTGCCCTGGGGGACGCTCCACTGGACCGGATCGGTCCGCACCTGACCCTGGTGCCGCCGGTGAACGTCCGTTCGGACGCGCTGGAGCAGGCTCTGGCGGTGCTGCGGAGAGCCGCTTACGGCCAAGGCGGGGCGCTCGAGCTGGACCTGGGGCCGGTCGCCACCTTCATCCCCATCAACCCGGTGGTGTTCCTGGAGGTGAGCGGGCCCGGGCTCGAGGGGCTGGCGCGCTTGCACCGGGCTGTCTCCGCCGGGCCGCTGCTGAGGAAGGAACGCTGGCCCTGGCGCCCCCACGTCACCCTGTGCGATGACGCACCCGTCGAGCGCGCCGTCGCCGCCGTTGCCGCCCTGGCTCACTACCGGGCCCCGGTGTCATTTGACCGGGTCGTCCTTCTCCAGGAGACCGCCAGGCGCTGGCTGCCGCTGGCCGACGCCTGTCTGGGCCCGCCGGCCGTAGTCGGGCGGGGAGGCCTCGAGCTCGAGATCACCCAGGGGCGCCTGCTCGGCCCCGACGCCTGGACGATGATCGAGGCCCAAGCGAACGTCACGGCCGGGCTGGCGGCGTTGCGGGCGCCGGGCGCGACCGACCACGCCGGCGGCCAGAGCGGGCCGACGGTTGTGCTCACGGGCCGGCGAGAAGGCGCCGTCGTAGGTGTGGCGGCGGCGTGGGCGGGACCGTTCCCGGGCGCTCCCGTACAGGTCCTCGTGCTGGTCGCAGCGGCGAGCCGCGGCCAGGGTACGGGGCGGGCACTGGTGCTGGCGTTGGAGGCCGGGCTGCGCGGGCAAGGCTGGGCCCCAGAGAGGGTGCAGGGCCATGGGCCGCCGGCATTCTTTGCTAAATGCTGCGCTTGGAGCCGCGATTTCGAGCCCCCGGGTTGACCCGTGGCCCCGCTCGAGGCGGGTGAAAGTGGGTCGGGACGGCTTACGGGGGCGCNNAGAACGCTTCTGGCCCGGCCGGAGGGCCCGGGGGGCCCTGTACTGTAGGCACGGTGGCGACTGCAGTTACGCCGGCTCCCAGCACGCTCACGCCGGGCCAGAAGCGGCGCCAGCCCACGTGGCGCCCGGGTCGGTGGCGTGTACCCGAACGAGGGCTGGCCCGGCTGGGCGAGCTATTTGCTTGCGCCGTCGTGGGGGCGGGCGCCGTCCTGCGGTTCGTCGCCCCTAACGGTCTCTGGCTGGACGAGGCGTTGTCGGTCAACATCTCGCGGCTGCCCCTCACGCAGATCCCCGGGGCCCTGGTCCAGGACGGTTCGCCACCGCTCTACTACATAGTGCTCCACTACTGGATGCTCGCCTTCGGCCAGGGCGAGGTCGCCGTGCGGGCACTCTCGGGCATGGCCTCGGTCGCCACCCTGCCCTTTCTGTGGGTGGCCGGCCACCGGACGGGCGGGCGACCGACGGCGTGGGCAGCCTTGCTGCTGGGGGCGAGTTCGCCGTGGGCGGTCTACTACGGCACCGACACCCGCATGTACTCGCTCATGGCCCTGGAGGCGGTGCTCTGGTACCTGGCCATCCGCCGGGCCGTGGAGGTGCCCAACCGGGCCCGGCTGGCCTGCGTGGCGGCCCTGACGGCGGCTCTGATGTACACCCACTACTGGGACCTGTACCTGGTGGTCGCCGGCGCCGCCTGGGCGTTGTGGCGCTCCCTGGTCGAGGCCCGCCGGGGTATCGTGCCCCCCGGTGCCTACCCGCGGGGTGCCCGCAACGTGCTTGTCGCCATGGTGGCAGGTGGAGTGCTGTGGCTGCCCTGGTCCCCCGTGTTCGTCTTCCAGGCCCTGCACACGGGGACACCCAGGACCAGCCCCCCCGGCCCCCAGGACCTGCNNCTGGGGCGAGCTGCTCACGTTCCTCCTGTTCGTCCTGGTGGGCCTGGCCCTGTTGGCGCGGCCCGGCCCCCGGTCCACCAGTGTCGTGCTCGAAATGAAGGCGCAACCCCGGGCTTCGTTCGTGGCGTGGCTGGTCATCGGGACCCTCGGAGTGGCCGTGCTGGCCGGTCTGGTAAGTGGGGCGGCGTTCGACAGTCGTTACATAGCGGTGGTGTTCCCGCTGTTCGTGGTGCTGTGTGCCCTGGGGTTGACCACGTTCGCGTCCCGCCGGGTCACCGCCGGCGTGCTGGCCGTGGCCTGCCTGGCGGGGCTGTTCTCGGCCCGCCAGTGGAACTCCCAGGCTCGCACCCAGGCTGTCCAGGTCGCCGCCGTCCTCAACGCCCAGGCCCAGCCTGGAGACATGGTTGTCTACTGCCCGGACCAACTGGGCCCGGCGGTGGACCGGCTGCTCACCGTGCCGGACGTGACCGAGCTGACCTTCCCCCGCATGATGGGGCCGCAACGCATCGACTGGATCGATTACACCGCCAACATCCAGAACACTTCCCCATCCACGTTCGCGCAACGGATCGTGTCCCGGCTCAACCCCGGGAGCACCTTGTGGCTGGTGTGGCGCAACGGCTACCACGTCTTCGGGAGTAGCTGCGGCGACCTGGCCAGCTGGCTGGAGATGTACCACCCGGGGGGCGAGACGGTCATGCGCCAGAACCTCAACTACTTCGAGCCCGAGAACCTCGTACGCTTCCCGAGCTGAAACACCCCGAAAGAAGGGGCCTCGCCTGGCCCGCAAGGCCGCCGAGGCGGCAGAATGGGTGGTCGACCCAGCCACCAGCGCGGTGGAGCCCGAGCCACACCCTCTCAGGAGCAGACCTGTGCCCGACCCATCTCGTTCCGACAAAGCGCCCGAGCCGGCCGATCGGCCTCTTGGCGCGCCGAGCCGTGAGGCGGACGAGGTCGTCGTGATCGGTGCCGGCCCGGCCGGTCTCACCGCCGCCTACGAACTGGCGCGCCTGGGCAAAGTTTGCACCGTCCTGGAGGCCGATGACGAAGTGGGCGGGATTTCGCGCACGACCGAGCGGGACGGCTGGCGGTTCGACATCGGGGGGCACCGGTTTTTCACCAAGGTGAAGGCGGTGGAGGACTTCTGGCACGAGATCCTGCCCGGCGAGGACTTCATGTTGAGGCCCCGGCTGTCTCGCATCTACTACCAGGGCAAGTACTACGACTACCCCCTCAAGCCGTTCAATGCGCTGCGAAACTTGGGACTGTTCGAGTCCCTGCGCTGCGCCGGGTCCTACGCATGGGCTCGGGTGCGCCCTCCCGAGGACCAGACCACTTTCGAGGGCTGGGTGGCGGCACGCTTTGGATGGCGGCTCTACCGGCACTTTTTCAAGACGTACACCGAGAAGGTGTGGGGTTACCCGGGCTCGCAGCTACAAGCAGACTGGGCCGCGCAACGGATCAAGAACCTCAACCTTTTCAACGCCGTGAAGAGCGCCCTTTTCCCGAAGAAGGGCCAGCGGGACATCACCACCCTCATCGACCAGTTCGAGTACCCGCGCCTGGGCCCGGGGATGATGTGGGAGCGCTGCCGGGACAAGGTCGAAGCGGCGGGTTCGAAGGTGCACATGCGAGCCTCAGTCAACCGCATCTGCCACGAGGCCGGCCGTGCCGTCGCCGTCGGCTCGGTCACCGACGGGGCTGTCACCGACCACAGGGCCAGCGCCGTCGTCTCCTCCATGCCGCTGTCGGCGCTGGTGAAGGCGTTCGACCCCCCTGCGCCGCCCGAAGTGCTGGCGGCG
>PMLI01000107.1 GCA_003158835.1 Acidimicrobiaceae bacterium | reverse complement strand
GTAGATTGTGGGCCAGCCGCTCGCACTGGGCTGCCGGGGAGTAGCGCAGTTGGTAGCGCACCTGCTTTGGGAGCAGGAGGCCGGGGGGTCAAGTCCCCCCTCCCCGACCCCTCTGACCTGCGGTTTTATGGCGCTGAAGTACCTCGGCGACCCACGCGGGAAGCCTTTGGCAGCCAAGCCAAGCTGACAGCAGCCAAGCCGACGTTTGCAGCCAAACCGACTTCGGCGCGAGATGACCAGCCGCAGTCAAGCCACGCGCCGGCGGTCTCTTGGTGGCAAGAGAGATACCGTTCAGTGTCCTCCGACGCGTACACATGAGGAGCAGGGAGGATCTTGGGCGGCATTGGGGCCCCCGTCGTCTCGACTGCGTCGGGGGTGCTCGTCACCACCGTTGAGTCCGCGACAGACAGGGATCACGACCGTACCAGCCGAGCTCGACCGGCGGCGCGTGCCACGTGAAGCTGAGTACGGCAAACCAGCCGGATAGAGATCGGGCTAACTCACTCCGTCCTGGTGACGAGACTCGGCGGCACGGGGATAACCGAAACCCTCCGCACCCCGAATTGTGCGCGGCGACGCCCGACTACCGCCGGGCGATCCGTCGTCGTTGGTGCACTCACAGCCGAGCACCCGCCAAGCCGGCTTTGCATGCGGTCCGCATGCCCGGAGGCTGTTATAGGTCCCTGATCACGGTCGCTGGAACGCCCGCCACGAGGGTCGCCTGAGGGACGTCATGTGTGACAACTGCACCGGCCGCGACGACGGCGTCAGCTCCGATGTTGACACCGGGCAAGATCGTTGCGGCTGCTCCGATCCACACATTCGTACCGACCGAGATCGGCGCCAATGTGATGAACCTCCGTCGCTTGTCGGGTTCAAGGGGATGACCGGCGGTGATCAGGTTGACCTTAGGCCCGATCATGACCTGGTCCGAAATGTCGATGGCCCCGTGACCCATAAACATGCACCCTTGGTGGATGAAGACCGAGCGACCGACCGTAATGTTCAGCCCATAATCCGCGAAGAAGGGAGGGATGAGCATGAAGGTGTCGTCAACGGGCTTGCCGATCAACTCTTCGAAAACCTCTCGGATCGACGCGTCATCATCCATCGAATACGCGCTGAGCTTGGAGGAAAGTCGGGTGGCCAACTTGATCCGAGCCAAGAGTTCGCGGGACTCCGGCGTTCCGCCTGCCATCAATTGACTTTCGTACATCCCGCTCCAAGCTGAGGTGTCGCTCGATGTGGCTACCGAGCCTAGCCAGCATCCGGACGCGGGTGGGCGAGGGTACCTGGCCACCCGCGGACACCCGGAGACGGCGCTTGGCCTTGGAGACACGCGACGATCCATCTGGGCACCTCTGACCCTGTGGACCGGCCAACTCTGCGCGGCTCTGATGCGGCGGTGCAGGCGGTGTTCAGATGCACGAATGGTCATCGGCGCAAGTTACCTTCAACCCGGTGTGACAGCGGCCAACGAGGGTCGCCGTTGGTGGCGGACACGTGGTCTCGGGAAGCGGGAGCCGTGACTTCGTGCCGCTAATGCTCGACCTGGTAGATCTTGGCCCGCTGCCCGGCCGCCACAACGACGACCGCTGAGTCGCCAGCAGCAGGCATGGCGGCGATCGCGGGGTACGAGTTGGGGGTCGAGGCCCAGGAGAGGTCGATCGTAGTGGTCCCTGAGAGGCCGAACGACCGCTCAAGGCGCCCCGCTGCCGATAGTTCCCGGACCTTGAGGGCCCGCGGCTGGCCGTCGCGGGCACCGGCTGGGACCTGCTCAGTAATGACGAAGGTCGAACCGTCAGGACGCGGCACGGCCCAGCTGCCCGCGGAGCCGTCGGGGGGGAGCCCAGTCTTGCCATTTGCCCCGAACGTGGGGTCGACGTGGCCGTCGGGGAGGAACCCGAGGGCCAGGCCATGGTCGACCGGCTTGGGCATGTGCAAGAGACAGCCTGACGGCATCAGGTCGCCCACCAAGGCGAAGGCACCACCCCGGCGCAAGTACATGGTCGGTAGCAAGGCGTAGTCGCGGCTTGCTGTCGCCACCGCGCGACGCGTGGCTTGGGCGAATGCCTGGTCGGGGTGCCCGCTCGTACCCAAACGGGCCAGCACTGGCCCGCCGCAACCCGTGTACATGACGAAGCCCATGACCAACAGGCCGCCGTGTACTGCGAAGACATCCGTCTGGTACGAGCCGGCCAGGGGGGGGGAGGACCGCCCAACCATGGTCCCCAAAAGACCTTTCCAGCCGACCGCCGGAGCTCAGGGCGCCGACGAAGTCTTCAACGCAACAATGAGCCGCTCCGTCGTTACCGCCCAGGTACACCGTCTCGGACGGGCCAAGGGTCATGGACGTGACTGCGGGCCCGGAGAACATCCCCTTTGGCGGCTTCACCGGTGAGCCTAGGCGGGCCCAGCCGGAGGTGCCGAAGGTGGCGTCAAGGTGACCGTCCGGAAGGAGCCTGCCCACGAGAACGTCCGGGCCGACGCCGCCGGCAAGGAGGACCGTCCCACCGGGCGTGGCCTGGATGACATTGATCACGGCCGGAGCGGAGTGCGTCGCCAAGGTGACCGTGGCCGTCCCGTGCACGCCGAAGTCCCGTGCCGGCCGGCAGTCCGGCAGCACCGCATGCAGGACAGTGACCATGTCCCCGCCCCTCACGTAGGTGCCTCCGAGCACCAGGGTCCCGTCCGGGAGCTCTGTGGCGAGCAGCGACGGGGCGGGGCCTGCTATCTCGGGGGTGCGCACCTGGCAGGAGGGCGGGGTGGTGCCAGCTGCGACCAGGTCGGGACGTTCCTGCTGAGTGGTGAGTCGTCCCACTACGCCTGCCACGGCCAGCATGCTGATGAGGGCAATCGAAAGTGAGCGCACTTGTCCGGGCCTTCCCAGTCCTACCAACCACTATTCGTGCCTAATGGTTCCTCGAAGCGTCGCACGGCCCCACTCCTCGAGGCACACGAATTAGCCCTGTCCATCCGGCTTGTCTGCCGTAGCCACGTGAAGCTGAGAACTAATTGCCCCTTAGTCTTAGCCTCGATCCACCGATCCGATATAGCCAAGAAAACCTGCCCGCACCCACAGAACGGCCACGCGCACCTCAGCTGCGGATCACGGTCGCGGCCGAAGTGCCCGACGAGCCCGAGCAGGAGTACACCGCCGTCGAGATGCTGCTCGCCCTCACCAATGGCCTCCGGCTGCGCGGCGTGACCCCGAGTTTGCTCCACCTCGAGATCACCCCTCCTCGCCGGCCGGGTGCCCACGCGCCGGTGCCGTACTGAGGGGCTCCGCCGACCCCAGCGCCGGGCTGCTTATCACGTACGACACACGTGTACCCCAAGTGGAATGCCGACTGCCAGGTCAAGAAACGCCTGTGGCAGCTCAGAACGGACCACTCGGGACCCTGCAAGGACCCGAATCGACTGCTGAAAACCGCGGCCCTGGACGCGGGCGTACCCCTTCGCGACGCCCAGGAGGCGGCTTCGCACGCGGGCCCTCGAACGACCATGCGCTACGACCGGGCCAGGCTGTCCCTTGACCGCCATGCGACCTAGATCGTAGCCACGTTCATAGCCGGCGCCAGCCGTTGGCCCATCCCGTTGTTCTGGGCGCCGGCTTTCCTTGTCGGCGCCCAGGCTGGCCCCGGGCGGGACCGCCGACTCGGGCGCGCAAGCCATCTTTGGCAGACGACAACGACGCTCGCTCTATACGTCCATTTCTGGTGCACAACGCAGCGAAGTCCTCGACGTGACAGACCCATCCACCGCGGTCATTTCCTCGACAACGGCGAGCGTGGCTCGACCGGCGCCAGCTACCTCCCGGCGAGGCCCCGATACCGGCCAAGTGCGATCCCGGACCAAATGACCTCCGCAACTCCGAACGGCCAAGCCCCGGACAAGAAGCCGTAGGCGCTCGACAGCAGGCAG
>PMLI01000530.1 GCA_003158835.1 Acidimicrobiaceae bacterium | reverse complement strand
GCCCGGCCGCCACCGGTCGCGGCCCCGCCCGCCGCCGCGCTCGACACGGCCCCGACCGGCGAGGCCGGGTCGCACACAACGGCATCGACGATCACCCCGTGCTCGAGCAGGGCGGCCACGTGGGCGTCGGCGTCGAAACCGCCGGTTTCCCCGATCTGGTGGCCGACGTTGCAGACGTACACCCGGCCCCCCCGGCGGGCCGAAAGCGCCTCGCGGATCCCGGGAACGGCGCATACGGCCAGGACGCTGGTGAACAAGGAGCCCGGCCCGATGACGACCTGGTCGGCGGTGGCGATCGCCTGGCGGACCGCCTCGGGCACGGGCGGGCTGGGCGGGTCGAGCCAGACCCGGCGCAGGCGCCCGGAAGCGTGGGCCACCCTGACCTGGCCCACCAGCTGCTCGCCGCCCGGGGCACCGGCTCCCCCCGAGGCTCCCCCGGCGCCGCCCGGTCCGTCCTGTTCAGCGCACAGGACAACGGCCACCGACGTGGCCGGCAGCACCCGGGCCCGGGCGCCGAGCAGCCGGGCCACGTGGGCGGCGGCAGTGGAGAAATCGCCCGTCGTCTCGGCCAGGGCGACAAGCACGAGGTTGCCGAGCGAGTGCCCGGCCAGCTCCCCGCCCGGGAACCGGTAATCGTGGGCGCGGGCCCAGGCCTGCTCGTCCGGCCCCCCGGCCGCCAACGCCAGCAGGCACCGCCGCACGTCGCCTGGGGCCGGGCCCGCCCACGACTCTCGCAAGCGGCCGCTGGACCCGCCGTCGTCGGCCCCCGAGACAACGGCCGTCACCTGGCCGGCGTACTTGGAGACGGCCGACAGGGTGATCGCCAGCCCGTGCCCGCCGCCCAGGGCAACCACCGAAGGGCGGCCCCTTCCGGTCCCGCTCCCCGGCCCGGGACCGGCCCCGCAACCGGTGCCGGCGCCGGGGCCGCCCTGCCCATCCTGGTGGCAGAGCGGCTCGCTCAACGTTCTACGTCCCGGTGGATGGCGCTCGGGTTGAAGCCCAACTCCCGCAGCCGGGTGGCGATCTCCTCGGCCAGCACGACGCTGCGGTGGCGGCCGCCCGTGCAACCGATGGCGATGGTGAGGTACGACCGGCCCTCCCGGGTGTAGGCGGGAACGAGGAACTTCAGCAAGTGCCCCGCCCTTTCCAGGAACTCCTTAGCCGCCGGCTGGCCCAGGACGTAGCGGCGCACGGGCTCGTCCAGCCCGGTCAGCGGGCGCATCGCCTCCACCCAGTGGGGGTTGGGCAGGAACCGCACGTCGAACACGTTGTCGACGTCCAGGGGGACGCCGTGCTTGAAGCCGAAACTGAGCACCAGGATCTGCATGGCGCTGGCGTCGTCGCCGCTGAAGAGGTCCGACAGCCGCTCCCGCAACTGGTTCACGTTGAGCTCGGTCGTGTCGACTACGACGTCGGCCATCTCCTTGATGGCCTCCAGACGGCGGCGCTCGTCCTCTATGGCCTCCAGCACGCCCTCCTGGCCCAGCGGGTGGCGCCGGCGGGTGCCCTCGAACCGGCGCACCAGGACCTCGTCGGAGGCGTCGAGAAACAGAACGGACACGCGTTCCCCGGACGCCCGCAGCTGCTGCACGGCCGTCTGCAGCTCACCCAGCTGGCCGGCGTGGCGGCCCACCACCAGCGCCAGGCGCTGCGCCTCGGGACCGCCCGTGGCCACCAGGTCGGCGACCTTGGTGATGAGCGCCGTGGGCAGGTTGTCCATCACGTACCAGCCGAGGTCCTCCAGGGCCGCCCCCGCCTGGGACCGCCCTGCCCCCGACAACCCGGTTATGACGACGAACTCGGCCATTGTCCTCAGTGTGCCCTTCTCATTGTGCCCCATGGCGCGGGCGCGCCAGCTTTTCGGCCCGGAGCACGAGTAGCCGGGGGAAGGCGGCGGCCTCCTGGTACTCGTCCGCCCTCTCTAGGAAGCTGGGGGGCGGCGCAGGCTCCACCATCCCGGTCAGATAGAGCCCGGCTGCGGCCAGGCCGTTGACGTACACCGAAAGGGGCCGGTGGACGAACGGGATCCACACGTTCTTGTCGACTTCTTCGACCCCATGGTGCTCGACCAGGTAGGGGCCGATGCGCCAGTACTGCTCCTCGAGTATGTGGTCGTCCACCCAACCGCTGCCCGGGGCCTGAAGCAGCGGGTGGTTGAGGAACAGCACGAACGTGGCCTCCGGGCGCAATACCCGGCCGACCTCGGCCAGAGCGCCCGCCGTCCCTTCGATGTGCTCGAAGACCAGGCAGGCGAAGGCGGCGTCAAAGGTCTCGTCGGGAAAAGGTAGCGCCCCCGCCGCCGCCCGGGCATAGCCGGGCCGGGCCTGCGGGGCCGGCCCGGTTGCCGTCCGGCCCGGTCCATGTTCGGCGGGCACGGCCGGCGCCGAGGGTTGCCTCTCGGTGGCCACCCGGAGCTGGGAGCCGGTCGGGTCCACCCCGACCACCTGGCTCACGCCGGGTAGACCGGCGGCGACGCGCGACAGCTGCCCTTCCCCACACCCGATGTCGAGCACCCGCCGGGGCGCGATCTGCTCGAGGTGCTCGCACAACAGGGGAATGATCTGTTCGGTGTACTCGGGGTCGGCCCCATCCGTGAAAACACGCTGCCACCAGCCTGAATTGACCTCCCAGAGATCGTCTGCCTCGGGCGGCAGGGGGGCGGTCGAGTCGTGGTAGGAGGCGCCGCCGCTCACACCGGCGCCTCTTCGGCCACGGCGCGGCGCGCCTCTCGCAAGGCGCTCCCCGCTCCCCGGTCGCCGTGCAGCTTGTCCCACAGCGCCTCGGCCACGGGCTGAGGGAGCCAGCTGAGGGAGCCGAATGCCTCCCTCGGAGCCTGGCGCACGTTCTTGATGCCCCCCAGTTCGGCCAGGAGGCGCTTGCGCCGGGTCGGCCCCAAGCCCGGGACGCCGTCGAGGACCGAGACCGTCATGCGTTTGCCCCGCAGCTGGCGATGGTAAGAAATGGCGAACCGGTGCGCTTCGTCGCGCAGCCGCTGGACGAAGNNCCGGTGCGCTTCGTCGCGCACCCGTTGGAGCAGGTAGAGCGCGTCCGATCCCCGGGGGATGCGGACCGGCTCGGCCATCCCGGGCAGGTAGACCTCCTCGAACTGCTTGGCCAGGGCCGCCACCGGGATCTCGTCGTCCAGGTTGAGCTCTTCCAGGACGCGGACGGCCACGTGGAGCTGCCCTTTACCACCGTCGACGAGCAGCAGCTGAGGCGGGTAGGAGAAATGCCGTTTGCGGTCGGCCACGGGCAGTTCTTTTTCCGTCAGGTAGGCCGTGAGCCGGCGGGTCAGCACCTCTTCCATCGCCGCGTAATCGTCGTTGCCGGGAACGTCCCGGACCTTGAAACGCTTGTACTCGGCCGGTTTCGGCAGCCCGTCCTCCATCACCACCATGGAGCCCACATAATCGGTGCCTTGCAAATGGCTCATGTCATAACACTCGATGCGCAGGGGCG
>PMLI01000292.1 GCA_003158835.1 Acidimicrobiaceae bacterium | reverse complement strand
TAGTAGCGGCCCGGCTCGATGACGTGGGCGGCCCCCATCTAGCCTGGCACCATGACCGCCACGACGCCCCCGCGGGGGCGAGGGCCGGCCGCGCCGCTCGTGCTCGCCCGGGCCGTCCACGCCGAGGGCATCCGCGCCATTTACAACCGGGCCATAGAAACGACCACGGCGACCTTCGAGATGACACCCAAGTCGCTGCCTGAACAGCTCGAGTGGATCGCCGAGCACTCGGGCGCGCACCCCGCCGTGGTCGCCGTCGACGACCACAAGAGGGTCCTGGGCTTCGGCTCCCTCTCCCCGTACCGGCCCCGGCCGGCCTACAGCACCACGGTGGAGAACTCGGTGTACGTGGACGAGGCCTTCCAGCGCCGGGGCCTCGGCCGGGCCATCCTGAACGAGTTGCTGCACCTAGCCGAAGCGCATGGCTTCCACGTCGTGATCGCCCGCATCGCCGGGGACAACGACGCCTCGGTGGCGCTGCACGCGGCGTGCGGTTTTGAAATGGTCGGCGTCGAGCACGAAGTGGGGCGAAAGTTCGGCCGCTGGCTCGACGTCGTCTGCATGGAGCGCCTGCTCCTCTAGAGGCTCCTTCCTCGTCGACCGGGCGCGACTACGTACGACCGCGTTCGACCTGCCACGCTAGCGTGAAGGACGTGGACAGCTCAGGCCCCGTTGCCCTGCGGCTCGGTACTGATGGCGTGGGACCGGCGGCGTGGAACTGACCGCTCTTCAGGAGATCATGGCGGCCACGTACGGCGAACGCGACACCGGACGGGGCCGGGAGATGGCGGTGGCGTGGCTGGCCGAGGAGCTCGGGGAGCTGGCCCAAGCCGTTCGCAAGGGCTCGCCGGCGCAGCAGCTGCACGAGCTCGGCGACGTCCTGGCCTGGCTGGCTTCGCTGGCCAACCAGCTCGGCCTGTCCCTCGAAGACGCCGCCGGCCGCTATTCACGGGGCTGCCCGACCTGCGGCCGGCTCCCCTGCGCCTGCCCGCCGAGCCCTCGAGCCCTTGAGGCCCCCTAAGCCGCCACCGCGCCGCGCCGGAGGAGGGCCTCGGCGATCTGCACGGCATTGAGCGCCGCCCCCTTGCGCAGGTTGTCCCCGGATATGAACATGGCCAGGCCCCGGCCGTCAGGCTCGGACATGTCCTGGCGCACGCGTCCGACGAGGCAGTCGTCGGAGCCGGCACAGTCGAGGGGAGTGGGCATCTCCACTAGGCGCGCCCCCGGTGCGGAACGCAACCGCTCCCGGGCCCGCTCAGGGGACAACGACCTTTCGAAACGGGCGACGACGGACAGAGAGTGCCCAGTGAAGACGGGCACCCTCACACAGGTCACCCCGACGGCGAGGTCCGGTATGTGCAGGATCTTGCGGCTCTCGTCCCGCAGTTTGTGCTCCTCGTCCGTCTCGTCGTCGACCATCTTGCCGGCCCAAGGCAGGATGTTGAACGCGATGGGGCCCGGGAACACCACCGACGGCGGGTAGGTGACGGCCGACCCGTCAAAGGTCAGGGCGGCCGCCTTCTCCCCCACCGCATGGATCTGTCGAGCGAGCTCGTCCACGCCCTTGCGGCCGGCGCCGGAGGTCGCCTGGTACGTGGAGACGACCAGCTTGACCAGCTTGGCCTCGTCGTGCAACGGCTTCAGCACAGGCATGCAGACCATCGTCGTGCAGTTCGGGTTGGCGACTATGCCCTTGACAGTACGGGCCAAGTCTTGCTCATTGACCTCCGGGACCACCAGGGGGACGTCCGGGTCCATGCGCCACGCCTTGGAATTGTCGATGACCGTCGCGCCTGCGCCCGCCACCACCGGCGCCCACCGCCTGGACGCCTCTGCCCCCATGCTGAACAGCGCGATGTCGATGCCACCGTGGTCGGCCGTGGCCACATCTTCGACCTCGACGCCGTCGAGGGCCTGGCCGGCCGAGCGTTCGGACGCGAAAAGCCTCAGGCGCCCAACCGGGAAGCGGCGTTCGCGCAGGACCTGACGCATGACCCCGCCCACCTGGCCGGTGGCGCCGTAGACACCCACCGTCGGCGCCATCAGAGGTTCGCCTCGCCGTCCAAGCCGAAGGCCTTGTGCAAGGCCACCACCGAGCGGTCCGCCTTTTCCGCCCGGACCACACAGGTGAGGCGTATGGCCGAGGTCGAGATCATTTCGATGTTTATGCCTTCCTCGGCCAGCACTTCGAACATGGTGGCCGACACTCCGGGATGGGTCCTCATCCCGGCTCCCACTATCGATACCGTAGCGATGTCGGGGTCGGCGTAAATCCCGCTGGCGCCGATCTCGTCCTGCAGGTTGGCCACCACTTCCCGGGCCGTGCCCAGGTCGTCGTGGGGCACGGTGAAGGATATGTCGGTGGTGCCGTGCATCGAGACGTTCTGCTCGATCATGTCCACGTTGATCAGCCGGTCGGCCAGGGCCCGGAACAAACGGGCCGCCACCCCGGGACGGTCGGGTACGCCGCCCACGGTGAGCTTGGCCTGGGACTGGTCAGACACGACGGCCGAGATGATCGCCTGCTCCATAGCACTGCCTTCCTCTTCGATCCAGGTGCCCGGTTCCCAGGTGAAGCTCGACCTGACGTGCAGGCGCACCTCGTGGGTGCGGGCGAACTCCACCGAACGCATCGCCGGCTTGGGGCAACCGGCCGCGTTCATTTCCAACATCTCCTCGTAACTGACTCTGGCCAGGCGCCGTGCTGCCGGCACCACTCTCGGGTCAGCGCTGAAGACGCCCGGGACATCGGTGTACAGCTCGCAGGCGTCGGCCCCCAGGGCCTTGGCCAGGGTGGCGATCATCGGGAGATTCTCCTTTTTCCCCACCCCGCGGCCTACGGCTACGATCACCTCGGCGCGGCTCAGGTCCACCGCATTCGTGACCGACTGTTCGTAACCGACGAACTCGATGACGCCCTTCGCCGTTGTCTCCAACCGCTCCACCATGGGAGTACCGTCAAGCCGGAAGGGGGCAAAGGCCCCGGCCTGGATGGTCAGCACAGCAGGCGTCTTGACCGGCTTCACCGAACGCCGCATCTTGGCGTTCAGGCATCCGACCTCGAAGCCGTCGTCAGTGATACCCGTAATCTCCGAAACCTGGGCGGCCCTGAGAGTTGCCGCTATTCGCGGCG
>PMLI01000206.1 GCA_003158835.1 Acidimicrobiaceae bacterium | reverse complement strand
CGAACACCACGACCACCACCACGTCGACCACGACAACCACAGCCCCGGCGGAGGGTGCCTCGGCCGTAGCCGGTGAGATCAGGCAGGCGGCCCTGTCCGGCCTGGCCGCCGACGGCCCCCAAATCCTAGGGACCTCGGTGCTGTCGGCCGCTCAGATCGAGGCTTGGTTCGCGTCGACCGGCGCGCGGGCCAATACGACGGTGCCGATCGCCACGCTCGTCGCCGACTACATGGAAGCCGGGCGCCTGACGGGGGTCAGCGCGGACCTGGCCTTCGCCCAGTCGGTGGTCGAGACGGGCTACTTCTCCTTCCCGGCCGGCGGCCAGCTCACCGCCAGGAACAACAACTTTGCCGGCATAGGGGCGTGCGACAAGTGCAAGCACGGGTGGAGGTTCGCGTCTGCCATGGACGGGGTCATGGCACAGGAGGGGCTCTTGAGCGAGTACTCCGGCGCGCCTGCGGACCCCGCCCTGTTCTCGATCGGGGCCGGCGGCGTCGCGGGCTGTTGCACGACCTGGATGTCCTTGGCCGGCGTTTGGGCGACCAACCCGGGCTACGGTTTCGAGATCCTGACCGTCTACAAGGCGATGCTCGATTCGGCCCTGCAAGCTGAGGAGCAACAGACGGGCCTAGTGCCGCCTACCCCGCCCGGGTTGTCCGGACCGCCGTCTTAGCTGAGCCGCTGGTCCCGCCGGCCCCGGGGCCGCTGCTGGCCGGGGCCCCTAGCCCACCTGCGAGATCCGCGCCAGCACCCAGTCGTAGTCGCCGGACATGATGAGGGCCTTGCAGTAACGGCAGGCGCCGGCCAGGTCGACGTCGAGCGGGGCTCCGCAGTTGGGGCACTTGGACCCCAGGGTCGTACCGCCGGTCTTGGTCTGGGCCGCGGAAGAACGCTGGAAGGTCCAGTCTTCCTCCCACTTCTGGATCTGGCGGTCACCGCGCACCACGCGGCCTGTGTTGTCATCAACGTCGTAGTCGGTGCAAGCGGCCACGATGCGCATCGGGACGGTATCGAAGTGGCCGTCGGAGTGCGCCGCCACGGGCCAGATGTTGGAGACGGCCAGGTAGTCCAGCATGTTCCGCCGGTGCCGGTCCAGGTAGCCCTGGATCTGGTCTCGCTGCTCCTGCCAGAGCCCGTCCGCCATCACTTGCCGGCTCGTCTCCGGTTTGCGCTCGCTCCAGGCCTGCTGGACCATGAAGAACACTCGCTGGACCTGCTGGGTGAACTGCTCGAGCTCGAAACCGGGGTCATGGGCCTGAATGGCCGCCAGGCCCACGTCGACGGGGCTCGCCGCCTGCATGGCCCGGGCGTGGCGCTCGGGGAAAAGCTCACCGGCGATGCTGTCCGCAGCCGGCCGCGGGTCGTGCATCCAGTCCGGGTTCTCCCCGGGGAGAGCGCCGCCGCCACCGGCCAGGCGGCCTCCCGCGCCCCGGCCCGGACCGGCCGGGATGTCGGCATCACCGGCCCCACCGCTGCTGGTCCAACCACCTCCAGCCGGGCCACCTCCAGCCGTCCAGCCCGAGTNNCCGGACCGGGGTAATTGCCCTGACCCCCGGACGAGCCCCAGGGGCCCTGTCCGCGGCCCCCGCCCCAAGGGCCACCGCCGCCCCAAGGGCCACCTCGACCGCCGCCTCCCCAGGGACCTCGGCCCCAGCCGCCCCGGCCCATGGAACGGAACACCACCATGATCAACATGGCGAAGATGAACAGCCCCAGGGCGCTGCCGCCGCCGTAATAGATGACTGACACCTCCTTACCCGGTTGTCATGCTGGCTTACCTGGTTGTCATGCTGGTCCGCCGTTCCCGGGCGCCCCGTTGGCGGGCGGGGCCGGAGACGAAGGGGCTGCGGACGTGGCCGCGGGAGCTATAGCGGTGCCGCAACTGGCGCAGAAGCGCTGGCCCGGCCCGGCTTCAGCCCCGCACGAGGGGCAATGCACGGGCTGAGGCCCTAAAGGCTGGCCGCATTGGGCGCAGAAGCGGGCGCCAGGGGCGTTGTCCGCGCCGCAACCGGTGCAGTGGCCGGCCGGTGGGGGGAGCGCGGTACCGCAGGACGAGCAGAACTTGCCCGCGGCCTGCATCGCGTTGCAGTTGGGGCAGGTGACCGTGGGCGGCGCGGCCGGGGCTGGAGCCCCTCCGGGCCCGGCCGGCGCTGCTCCGGGGGCAAAGCCCGCCCCACCTCCGGTAAAGCCTGGCGCAGGGGGTGGGACCGGCCCCGGCTCCCCGCCGATGCCAGGCCCGCCGCCGCCTCCGGCCAACTGGCCCCCCAGGCCCAGACCGACGGCCATGAAAGCGCCGGCGTCGCCGCCCCCGCCCTTGGCCATCCCCTGGCCGGCGCCGAGGGCCATCTCGCCCGCCGCGTAACGGTTGAAGCCTCCGGCCAAGCGACTGTAGGCGGTGTCTTTGGCGAGGTTCTTCAACTGGGCCTCGTCTGCTTCGCTCAGGTTCACGTCGAAATTACCCATGCGCACCAGGGCCACGCCGTAGGTCACGAGCTGGTTGTTGGCGGCCAGGATGCACGCCTTCTCGAGGTCCGGCGTGTAGACGGACAGGCCCAGGATGGGCCACCCGTTGCGCACTATCTGGGTCGTCACTTCGGTGCGCATGACCTTGAGGAGCTGGTCGCTGACCCAGCCCGCCACGCGCTCGTTGTTGGTGACGTCGACTGTCCCGACGAGGTTGGTGATGAGAGCGGTCGGGTCCTTTACTTGCAGCGAGTAGTCGCCGAAGACCCGCAGCGTCACGATCATGCCCGTCTGGGGGTCCTGGACGTCGTCGATGCGCCCGCCGAAGGTGAAGCCCGGGTACTCACGGGTGCCGACGAAGTACAACTCCGCCCGGTAGGCGTTGCCTCCGGTGGCGACGTCGATGAACGCGCCCAGGAAGGGCAGCTCTTGGGCGTCGATCTGGTGGCGCCCAGGCCCCATGGTGCCGACGACTTGGCCGGTGTTGATGAACAGCGCCAGCTCGTCGGCGTTGACGATGGCCCGGGTGAACTTCCGGATCCTGAGGTCGGGCCATTTGAATACNNGGAATACGATCTGGTTCTTTTTGTCGTCGGGGACCGCTATGAACTCACGGCTGAGCAGGGCCATCGGGCGGGCGCCTCCTGTGGTCGGTGTCACCGTCCAGGGTAGCGCCCTTATCGGCGGGCCGGGCCTGTGGTGCGGGCCCTCAGGGAACGCTCAGGGAAGCTGCTCGATGAAGTGGCGCAATTGGCGCAGGTTGCGGCACTCCCATACGCCGGTGCAGTGAGCGCCGTAGTGGGCCAGCACCGAATCGCCGGTGTCCCAGTAGGCCCGGGGCTCGGGGTTGAGCCACCAGACATGGCGGGCCCGCCGGGCGATCTCGGCCATGGCGGCCGGATTGACCTGGTGATAGTTGTTGCGGGCGTCACCCAGCACCAAGACTGTGGTGCGACCGGTGATCTCCCGGCCCCACCGCTCCACGAAATCGCCCAGGGCGTGGCCGTAGTCGGAGTGGCCCTCGGTCCAGATCACGTCGGCTTGAGTGTTTATGCCGTGGACGGCCTGGGTGATGTCGTCGGCGCCCTTCAACAGGTCGGTCACCTCGTCTATCCCGTCGACGAAGGCCCAGGCGCGCGTGCGGGAAAACTGCGATGACAGGGCGTACACAAGTTGGAGCGTGAAGCGGGCGAAAGCGGCTACGGAGCCCGATATGTCGGCCAGGGCCCACAGTTCGGGCTTCGAGCGGTGGGGGGACTTGAAAACGGGCTCGGCCGGGGCGCCCCCGCTCGACAGGGACCGCCGCAGAGTGGCCCGGAAGTCCAGGCGCCCCCGGCGGCGCTGCCGGCGTTTGCGGGCCAGGTGAACGGCCAGCTTGCGGGCCAGGGGCTGGAGGCTGCGCTGCAGGGCGGCCAACTCCTCCTGGCTCAGGTGCATGAAATCGACGTCTTCGGGCAACGGCCGCCGGAGCGTCCGGGCCACGGCGTCGGCGCCGCGGTCGGCGACCAGGCGGTGGCGGACCTCGGCTTCGACCTGTTCGCGCAGGCGCNNCAGGCGCTCAAAACGGCGGCGGTAATCGTGGGCGAGCATGAGGCCTTCCAGGCCCCCCACCTCCTGGGCCGAACTCACCAGTTGGTCCAGCAGCTGGTCGGCCTGAAGGTGGCGCAGAGTCTTGAACACGTAGTAGCTGCTCCCCACCGGCCGTCCCGCCTCCATGCCGGCGAAGCGGTCCACGGCGCCCCGGGCCAGGGCCGTCATCACGTCCGGGCCCCCGGCCAGCAGCGCTTCATAGGCGAGACGGGCCAGTTCGCTGGCGGTGAGGCCCTCGCCCCCATCGTCGGGGCCCGGACCGCCCAGACCGTCCGCCAGCAGTCCCACACCGCGCTGCGACAGGGAGAAGTACAGCTCGAACATCGTGTCGAAGGTCCGCCAGTGGCCGTCCTGCTTGACGAGGGCGGCGGCCAAGCCGAGCTTCAAAGACGAGCGGTCTTCCAGGGGAAGATGGCGCAAGGCCTCTACGGCGTCGATCATTTCCGTGGTACTGACGGGCACCCCCGCCACCCGGAGCTCGGCCACGAAAGCGGCGAACGTGGCCAGCAGGCCCTCGGCCAGGCGTACCGGCGTTCCCCAGGCGGGGGCGGCCGGGGACGTCAAGAGCTCACCCTCGCCTCCGGCGCTCATCGGGGCGAGGCCACCAGCTCCTTGGCGGCGCGCTCGATGTCGGAGCGGTACTTCAACAGCACGTGCAACGTCTCCTTGGCCGTGGCGGCGTCCAGGTGCGAGATCCCGAGCAGCACGAGCGTGCGCGCCCAGTCGAGGGTCTCCGATACCGACGGCGCCTTCTTGAGCTCCAGGGCGCGGATGAGCTGGACTATGCGCACCACCTGGTCAGCCAGGGACGCCTCGATGCCGGGCACCTTGGTGAGGACGATCTCCCGTTCCCTCTCCGGCGACGGGTA
>PMLI01000011.1 GCA_003158835.1 Acidimicrobiaceae bacterium | reverse complement strand
CGGGTGATCCTGATGGACGAACCCACCGCCGCGCTCGGGGTCGAACAGCAAGCCAAGGTGGGCGAACTGGTGCGCTCGGTGTGCGACCAGGGCGTTCCCATCCTCCTCATAAGTCACAACTTGCCGCAGATCCATGCCCTTTGTGACCGGGTGGTGGTGCTCTTCCAGGGCAGGGTCGTAACCTCCCTCCGGCCCGCCGACTGCTCGGTGGAAGAAATCGTGAGCTGGATCACGGGGGCTTCGTTGGCGGCCACCGCGGCAACAGTCAGTTCGCTGGCCCGGGGGGCAGGGCACCATGGCGATTAAGCTCCCTGCGCCCCTCACTCCTACCGGGACGGTGTCTCCCAACGCCGGCCCGGAGGGTGGGCCGCCCCAGTCGCGTTCCGCTTTCCTCAGGTCGGTCGACCGCGTGGGGGACTTCTGGATAGTCGGGGTCCTGGTCCTGATGGTCGTGGTCTTTGGCCTCATGTCCCCTAGCCACGACCTGTTCACCAGGGCCAGCTGGCTCAACACCTCGCAGTACGCGGTCGAGTTCCTCATCCTGGCCGTCGGGGAGACCTTCGTGATCATCACCGGCGGNNTGTCCGTCGGCGCCGTGCTGGGCTTCACCGGCATGGTCTCGGGGGCGGTCATGCAGTCGATGCTCTCGAGCCACGACAACAGCCTTCTCACCACCGTGGCCGGCTTCGCGGTGGCCCTTCTGCTCGGCGCCTTAGTCGGGTTCGTGAACGGGTACATCATCACCCGCCTCAAGCTGCCGCCGTTCATCGTCACCCTGGGGAGCCTCACCGCCATAGGGGCAGCCCCGGCCCTTATCAACGGCGGCAACGAGATCAGCAACCTCCCGAGCCAGATTTCCACCATCGGCTCGGCCGCCATCGCCAACTGGGTTTATTACACCGTCGTGGTCGCCGCCGTGGTATGCGTCGTGATGGGCCTGGTGCTGCACCGCACCCGTTTCGGGCTGCGGACCTACGCCGTGGGCAGCAACAACCTGGGTGCCCGGCGCGCCGGCATCAACGTGGACGCCCACCTGGTCCGTGTGTACGTGATCTCCGGCTTCCTCGGGGGCCTGGCCGGGATGATGGTGATGGCCAACTTCTCCGTCGCCACGCCCATCGCCGGCCAGAACGACGAACTGAACGCCATCGCTGCCGTAGTCATCGGAGGAGCCAGCCTGTTCGGCGGCCGGGGCCACATGCTGGGCACGGTCGTGGGCACGTTCATAATCGCATTGCTCGTCACCGGCCTGGTGCTGGTGGGAGTGAGCGGGGAGTGGCAGGAGGTCGCCACCGGCATAATCATCGTGGCCGCGGTGGCGGTGGACCAAGTGCGCCTGCGCCTGGCCGAGCGATGAGGCCCCGGGCCGGCCGCCGAGGTGGGCGCGCCCACCAGTCCCGGCCGGTGCCTTCGGCGCCGGCCGTTTTCTAACAACCTGCGGGCTGCGGGGCGACCTTCGGCCCAAAGAAACCAAAGAAACGAAAGGGAGGAAACAAAGAATGAGCAAAGAGAACTCAATCAAGGCCAGGGGGTGGCGGTTCCGGCTGGCGACGGCAGGAGCCGCGGTAGGGCTCGTATCCGCCACGCTCGTGGCCGGCGCCGCCGGCCCGGCGGCAACGTCAGCCAGCGCAGCCAGCAAGTACACCTTCGTGCTGATCCCCGGCCTCACCGTCGCCCCCTTCTACATCACCATGCACAACGGCGCTGCCGCAGAAGCGGCCAAGCTCGGTGTAACCCTCAAGTGGAGGGGGACGACGGCGTGGTCCACGCCCCAGCAGATCCCGCTGGTCAACTCGGTGCTGGCGAGCAAGCCCAGCGCCCTGCTGATCGCCCCGACCGACCTGGTCGCCCTGTTCAAGCCGATGGACGCCTACTACAAGGCCAACATCCCGGTGGTCTCGGTTGACACTACCCTCACCAACCAGTCGATCCTGACCGCGGCCATCAGCTCCGACAACTACCAGGGCGGCGAGTTGGCGGCCGACACGATCGCCAAGCTGGCCCACGACAAGGGCCAGGTCGCCGTGATCAACACGATCAAGGGCATCTCCACCACTGACCTGCGCCAAGCAGGCTTCCTGGCCGAGATGAAGAAGTACACCAACATGCAGGTTGTCGCCTCGGACTATGACGGCGACTTGCTGACCAAGGCAGAGGCCCTGTCGCGGTCGCTCATCCTTTCCCACCCGAACCTGGTCGGGATCTTCGGCACCAACCTGTACTCGGCTCAAGGTGCCGGGCAGGGCGTTGCCGCCGCCAAGGTAAAGGGCAAGGTGTTCGTGGCCGGCTATGACGCCGAGCCCGCGGAGATCACCCTGCTCCGCCAAGGGGTCATCAACATCCTGGTCATCCCGAACCCGGCCGCCGAAGGTCCTCTGGCCGTGCAGGACGCCTACTGGGCGCTGACGGGCAACAAGTCAATGATCAAGAAGAACGTGCTCCTACCGAACGTGGTGGCCACCACCGCCAACATGAACAACCCCAGCATCAGCAAGTACTTCTACTCCACCTCTTTGTCGCACTAATTTCCTGATGCACTAACTTCCTCCTCGTCGCCCCCGCCCCCGCCCCAGGCCTCCAGGCCCGGCGCAGGGGCGGGCCGTGGCCGGCACCGGAGGTTTTAGCACCGGAGGTTTCAGCACCGGAGGTCTCAGCACCGGAGGTCTCAGCAACGGGCGGCGGCCCGCGACGGAGGCTCCCCAGGGGAGACCGGTCGGCGCCCACGG
>PMLI01000062.1 GCA_003158835.1 Acidimicrobiaceae bacterium | reverse complement strand
CGCCTGCTGGCTCCAGAGCTCGGACGGTGAGATCGGTGGGCGTGCTCGGCACCAACCGGAGGCCGGTCAGGCGTACCGCCTGCGCCTGGCCTCTGGAAAGGTCTATGGACGCGCTCAGCGGCCGGCCGGCGGGGCCCGGCGCTGGGGCCACCGTAGCCACCACGCGGACGCCCTTTTCCGCGTCCTGGCCCACATCCGCTACCACGACGGTGACCGACACCGAGGAGGCAGGTGACAGGATCTGGACCTTGCCTTGCATGCTCAAGGCGGGAGGCTCCGTGGAAATGGCGTCGATGGCCAGCTGATGGACCGGCGACTTCGAGATGGCGGCCACGAGCCGCTGTGCGAACCCGCCCAGTGCGCTCGCCTCGTAGGCGTTGGCACTGTCGTCCCATTGCGATGCCGGCATGGTGACCCCGAGCCTGGGCATGTCCGAGGCGAACAACCGGTAGGCGGCGTCGCCGACCCGGAACTGCGCCACGGCCGAGCTCATCTGCCGGACCGCGCCTGCGGCCCGCTCCCCTCTGAGCACGTCCTGCACCGCGGTAGCCATCTCGGTCGCACCATCCTCCCGGGATACCAGGCACGCTTCCAGCAGGCCGGCAGCCACGGCGAGCGGGGCCGGGGGAGTGATGGCCACGACCTCCTTGTACGTCGAAGCCGCGGCTGAAGCGATCCTCGAGAGCTGACCGGCTGTGACCCCCAATCCCCCAATCAGGCGGTCAGAGCTGATCTGGGCTATCTCGCGGCCCTGCATGGTGGATTGGGCGATGTCGGGAAGGACGGTGTCGACCCAGGTCTGGCTCTTCATCGTGGCCGCCGGCCCGGACGAACGAGCGTGCATCGACGCGTCGGCCAGCAGCACCACCATAGTCAGCACCAACGGGATGATGACCCAGCGCTGCGACCCACCGCGGCGTCTCAGCGGACGGGGCGGCATCGCCATAACTCCTCAACCATACAAATACCGGGAGAAAGGTAGGGAATGGGGCGCCCGGCTTGTCCCGCCGGAGCTAGAGCCCGGCCGTGAGCAGGTCGAGCACCGCCCCGGTACCGCTCAGGTCGTCCAGGACGGCGTCGGCCCCCAGGCCCGTTAGATCTGGCGACCGGTAGCGGCCGGTCGTCACGAGCAGGCAATGGGCGCCTCCCGCCCGGGCGCACTCGTAGTCGCGTGGTGTGTCACCGATGACCCAGGTCTCCTCGGGTGACAGTCGAGCACCTCGGAGCGAGGCCAGGCGGCGGAGCGCGATGGGGACCAGCTGCCGGCGGTCCTCGCTGTCACTGCCGTACGCCCCCGTCTCGAGGTCAAGCCACTTGTCGAGCCCGAAAGCGGCCAACTTGACCTCGGCGTTAGGGGCGATGTTGCCCGTCAGGACGGACAGATGGAGCCGCTCGTCCTGGGCCAGAGCCTGCAGGAGCTCAGGGGCGCCGGTGCAGGGGCTCCCGTCACGGGCGATCTGTTCGGCCGCGGCCGCCAGCTCGGCCTCGAGGTGTTCGAGCACGGCGGGGATTTGAGCGGGGTCGTCCTCCTTCAGCAGGGCCATGTACTCACGCACGATCTGGGGGTCGGTCTTACCGCTCATCGAGACCCGCTGTGTGGGGGCTTCTCCCCGCACGGCTGCGATGGCACGGCCGAAGACCGCGCCACTGACATCGCCGGCCGTCATGAGGGTCCCGTCTATGTCGAATAGCAACAGCCGTCGTACGAGCACACCTCACCCTACTAAGGACCGGTGCGGCCCGTAGGCGGGGGTAGCCCGGAGGGAACGGTGACTTTGCCGCTCACCGCCGTGGCGGTGAAAGACTGCGACCATGCCGACGACCCCAGCCCGCGTAAGTGCCACACCCGAGTGGAAGGCTCTGACCGCCCATTTCGCCACGCTGCGCGACGTGCACTTGCGTGACTTGTTCGCGGCCGAGCCCGACCGGGGGGTATCGATGACGGCCGGTGCGGCCGACCTCGTGCTTGACTACTCGAAGAACCGGCTGACCTCCGACACGGTCCGGCTGCTCGTCGCCGTGGCCGAGAGAGCGGGATTGCGGGAGCGCACTGAGGACATGTTCGCGGGCCGCCACATAAACACGACCGAGGACAGAGCCGTGATGCACGTGGCCCTGCGGGCCCCGGCCGGGGTGGAGATGGACGTCGACGGCCAGGACGTGGTGCCCGATGTGCAGGCGGTCCTCCAGAAGATGGCCGGCTTTGCCGACGCCGTCCGCCACGGGCAGTGGCGAGGCTTTACCGGCCGAAGGATAGAGAACATTGTCAACATAGGGATCGGCGGCTCTGACCTCGGGCCGGCCATGGCTTATGAGGCCCTGTTGCCATGCTCCGACCGGGCTCTACGCCTGCGCTTCGTCTCCAACGTGGACGGGGCCGACATATGGGAAGCGACGGCCGATATTGAGGCGGCCGAGACTCTGTTCGTGGTCAGCTCCAAGACTTTCACCACGCTCGAGACCATCGGCAATGCCAGGACGGCCAGAGAATGGCTCCTGTCGTCCCTCGGGGATGCCGCCGCTGTTCGTAACCATTTTGTGGCCGTCTCCACCAACACCAAGGAAGTGGCCGCCTTCGGCATCGACACCGACAACATGTTCGAGTTCTGGGACTGGGTAGGCGGGCGTTACTCGTACGATTCGGCCATCGGCTTGTCGCTGATGATCTCGATCGGCCCGGAGCATTTCCGGGAGATGCTGGCTGGTTTCAGGGCGGTCGACGAGCATTTCCGGAGCACCCCCTACGAGCACAACGTGCCGGCGCTGCTGGGCCTGATCGGAGTCTGGTACAACGACTTTTTCGGGGCCGAGACCCAGGCCGTACTGCCTTACAGCCATTACCTTTCCAAGTTCTCCGCCTACCTTCAACAGCTGGACATGGAAAGCAACGGCAAGTGCGTGACCCTGGACGGCCAGGCCGTCGACGTGCCGACGGGGCCGATCGTCTGGGGGACGCCCGGCACCAACGGCCAACACGCCTATTACCAGTTGCTCCACCAGGGGACGCGCCTTGTCCCCGCCGACTTCATAGGCTTCCTGCGCCCGGCCCGCCGGGTCGGCGGGCACCACGACCTTCTCATGGCCAATTTCTTCGCCCAGACCGAGGCCCTCGCCTTCGGCAAGACGCCCGAACAAGCACGAGCCGAGGGCATAGCCGATCGACTGGTACCCCATCGCAGCTTCCCCGGTAACCGCCCCACCAACACCATCCTGGCGCCCGAGCTGAGCCCGCGCGTGCTGGGTGAGCTGGTGGCTACCTACGAGCACAAGGTGTTCACGCAGGGCGTGATCTGGGGCATCAACAGCTTCGANNCTACCAACAGCCTCATCCGCCGTTATCGCGCCGCTCGGCGCCGGTGAGGGCTAAAGCTGCCCCATCGCTAAAGCTGCCCCATATAGCGATAGAGCGCGCTGCGCACGAGGATGTCGAGATCTTGAGGTGAGCACAGGGTTTCGCCCCCGCCCCAGATCTTGAGCTCGAGGGGGACGAGCGCCCTGCGCTGGAGCGCCTGGAGATCCTCGTCGCTAGGCGCGGAATT
>PMLI01000401.1 GCA_003158835.1 Acidimicrobiaceae bacterium | reverse complement strand
CAGGGCTTCGGTCGTCTCCGGATGCTGGCCGTTGTAGAGGGTTATGGCACCCGCCCCGGCCGGCCTGGTCCCGGCGCCACCGGCCCCCGCCGACGGCGAGGTGCCGCACCCCGGCGCCACCAGAGAGGCGACCACCAAGACCAGCAGGGCCCGACCCAACTTCGGGGTGTAGGCTTTGCGTCGGCGCGATGGCACCCTACGATCCTATCTTTCATAAGGCAGACCTAAGATCAAAGAGTAGGCTTACCTCACAATTCCTTCCCGGGCCCCCACCGCAGTGGGTGGTGCTACCTCGGGATTTCTGAGGCCGCCCCCGAGACCCTGCGCCGGGACCATGCCACCCATCCAGTCACGGCGGTGCAGACGGAGTGGTCCTGACCCTTCTGGCGCCGGCCGTCACCTGGGCCATGGCCGCGCCGCAGCTCTGGCTGGACCGTAAGCTCCTCGGGCCCAGCCGGCACCAGAGCCTGGCCGCCCGGGTGGGCGACCTCGAGCGCAGCCGTTCCCGGATGGTGGAGGTGGCCGACACTGAGCGACGTCGCATCGAACGCGACCTGCACGACGGCGCCCAGGCCGCCTAGTCTCCCTGGCCATGGAGCTCGGGCGGGCCAAAGCCCGCTTCGCTGACGTGGGCGACTTCGTGGCCGCCTTTCAGCGGGTGGCCAGTGGCGGCAGCGCCATCGACCCCGAAGTCGTGAAGAAATCGAGGGCACGCTATATAGCGAAATTGCTATTTCGCTAAATGGCTGGGGGGGGTGTACACGGTGCCGTTCTGGGATCCGGGCAAGAAGGAGGGGCCGGTTGGGCTGGCAGAGGCGCCGGCTGCTCCGAAGGCAGCCAGAGCGGCGCTGGTGGCGAGGGCGGCACCGACGGCCAGGGCCCGGGCGCCGGCCCCCGAGGAGATGCCGCGGTGCGTCCCGCGCTGGTTCGATGCTCCATCGTCTGGGCATTGCTCCAGGCTTGGGTACGTCGTCGCCGAAGCTCTGGCCAGTCAAACCGACCGAACCCTGCTCCTCACGTCAGATCCAGTGGCGCCGGGGGTCGCTCGGCAGGGATCTGTCTGAGATCGAGCGGTTAGGTTCGGGGGCAAGTAGTCGCGCCGCTTCCGCATCGTTTGCCAACCGCTCGAACAAGTCCGCAAAAATCGCGTCACGGCGCAGCTGCGTGACCTCGCCGATCAGATGGCGGCCCGGGTCACGCGACCAGGTCAAGTCGCTTGTCAAGACCGGGCTCGGCGCAAGCACTGTGGTAGTCCAGGACGCATCTAGCACCCAACCCACGGCCGCCAAGTCCCAGATCACCTTGGACGTGCCGGGGCCGGCCTCAACATAGTCGGCAAACCGGCCGGCGAGGAAGTCGCCCACATTTCCCGCCGGCCGGACGTAGCGCTCGATTTCAGACCGCGTCGTTATCAAATGATCAGCAACGTTGAGGCATGGAACGTGCACCAGCGCCACACCAGAGTCGAACAACAGCCGGGATGCCCGCAGATCCTGCTGAAGATTGAACTCGCGAGCAGTCGGCCAGTACAGAGAGTTCCCACCAAGCCACACGACCACGATGCGATCGATGATCTCCGTAGCAAGCAAAGTGGCGGTGCTCACATTAGTCGGAGCTCCGATCGCCACCACGTAGAGCGGCTGCGCTCGGGCGGACAAAGCGCGCTCGACCAGGTCCTCCACCGCGGGCGACCTCCGAGGTGGCTTTTCGTCTGCCAGCCATTCGGTTGCTCCCTCCAGGACTCGTACTCCTGTGCGTCCGAGCATGGCGAGCACTCGATGGATCTCCTCATAGCTCTTCCACATACCATCGCCCGGCCCGTCGGACTTGCCATTGTGGAACGGTGCGGCGTAGATCGCCTCTAAGTGCACCCGGTCCGGGGACAGTAGCGCGTGTACCAGCGCGAACTGGTCATCGATCTCGTTGTAGGCGTCGGTATCGAGCACCATGCGTGGGAAGTGGGGCCCGCTTGTCTGCACCCCCCTCGAACTGAGCAGCCGCACGCGGTCTACGTCGCCGGTTAGCGGATCCAGGCGGCTGTTCGTCAATGCTTTCACGCCCCCTCTAAAACACGAGCAGAAAGGTACCGGAAACTCCGACGTACCGCCTCCCATATGTCGCCGGCGCAGCCGTCCAGCTCAACCACGTTCCAACGTACGCCGCTATTCGCCCGCAACACGCGCTCGACATCCATCTTCCCCTCGCCTATGGCGCATTGGTTATCCGCGTCATCGTTGATCGGCCCGTCTTTAATGTGCAGGTAGTGGACGCGGTCACCTAGCGACCGCACGAATTGTGCCGCATCGAGGCCGCCAACCTGCATCCAATACGTATCGACCTCGACCGTCACTTCTGGGTCCAGGCGCTCGAGGAACTTCTGGTAGGCAACCCTGCCGTCTGGACCGCGTTCGAACTCCCACCAATGGTTGTGGTACCCGAGTTCGATCCCGTGCTCCTTGGCGATCGGCAACACGGCATTGAACCTGTCAGCCGCCCGGCCGATCGCGTCGTCGTCGGCGAAAACTTCGGCTTCCAGGCTCGGGAACACCGCCGGCGCGCCCAGTTCGGTGAGCACCGCGAATGTCGCGCTCGCAGTCGCCTTGTTCGGCAGGGGCATATGCGCGCTGGATAGCTCCAGACCCGCGCCTGCCAGCTCGGCACGCATGGCTCGGGGCGACAGCCCGTACAACCCTGCTGTCTCGACCGCCCCGTAACCGATGGTCTTCAACGACGCCAGCGTTGCCGGCAATGACCGTTCGGCCTCTTCGCGAACCGTCCACATTTGCACTGACATTCTGGCCATCTATCGCTACTCCCTTCATTGATGAACGTCTCTGTCGACCAACACCACAACCATCCACGCCCCCATCCATCTCTGGAATGGGTTCACCCTCGACTGTCTTACCACGGCAGGCCCAGCCGCTGGAGCACGCCCAGGCTCGTCTTCAGTTCCGACAGGGAGCTCGACGTGCAGTCAACCCAAGCCTCGCAGAACGCGGCCAGCCGGTCCACATCAGTGGGGTTGAGCAGGGCAAGGTCTGTGACCAGAGCACCTCGGAGGTGCCCGAGACGCTTCTCCCAACCGGAAACGGCGAGCGAGACCAGGCCGACGGCCCTGTTGTCCGGTGCGGCGCCTTCATCGGTCCGCACCGGCTCCCGGAACCGCCCGGGAAGAGCGGCCAGCGCCCTCCGATGCGCCCGCAGGAGGCCGGGCGCCACGGTTCCTGGGAGGACCACGGGCCAGGTCCTGGTCACTCTGCCCCTCCTTCGAGCCTGCCCAACGACGCAGTCGCGGCGACGATGCGTTCCGCCCACTCGAAGTCGGTGACAGCGTCATGCACGTACCGGCCGTTGTCGCTCTGACGGGCGGCCCGGGCCACCACTTCCCATTCGACCACGTAACCGTTGCTGGGGTACTGCCAGGTCGACGAGGGTTTACCGTGCAGGGTGGCCCGGGCGGAACCGCCTTGACCCGGCACCGCTCCACGGCCACGCTCGGGCAGTAAGTCAGGGGTCCATGAGGCGTGGCAGGACAATGCCGCTACACAGTTGGGATTCTGAGCACGTCGCCTTTGAGTGGAAGAACCGCCACGTGCTGCAGGCAGCTTTAAGCCGGGACCAGTGAGCATGCCGCCCGGGAGAACGAGGTGACGACGTGGTGCAACCAGACGCTTCAATGTCGACCGAGGTCCAGGAACTAGTCGACGGGGTCGCCTCCTGGCGCAGCCGCGGCCCCTGGCCTGCCGACTTCCACAACTCGGACTACGAGCGCAGGAGCCGGGAGAACCCTCACGGCAACTTCACGCTCGACTGGTGGCGCTCGTTCCCGAAAACGTTGCAGGCGTAGATCGCCGCGAGGCCGGTGAGCGGCCAAAGCCGCCCACGAGGCATACACGGCACGAAACCGCCCGCTACGACCACTTCCAAGGTCCCCGAACGAGCGGCACTGGTACTCAAGTACCCGTCTGTGACAAGCTCAGAGAACTAAACCAAAGCCACCACGGTTTCGGGGGAACTTCACGTGTCCTTCTGTCGGCAGTCGGGCGACCATCCCAACAACACTGATGAACAAATCCCG
>PMLI01000384.1 GCA_003158835.1 Acidimicrobiaceae bacterium | reverse complement strand
GCCAGCGGCTTCTCGCACAACACGGCCCGCTTACCGGCCGCCACGGCCGCCAGGACCTGGTCGGTATGGAACCGGTGCGGGCTGCAAACGGCGACGATGTCGACATCAGGGTCGTCCAGGACGCTACCGGCGTCGGTGCTGGCCCGGGCGCCGGCCCGCAGGGCAACCGCTTCGGCCACGTTGCGGTCGACATCCATCACGTGCACGACCCTGAGCCCTTCACCGAGGGAAACAATGACCGGCATGTGGATCGCCTGGGTCACGGGGCCGGCGCCGATGAAACCGACCCCTAATTGCTTAGCCATGAGCACTTCCTTTCGATGCCAGGTGCCGCATCATTCCGGGTGGACCGCCCGGCGGGTTCCCTCAGCCAACGACGGAGCCACCGATGCCTCCGATGCGGAAGTAACGCGACGCCACCATGAACAGCAGCACCGGAGGGATGAGCATGAACGTCGCCATGGCCATGACGGATCCCCAGTTGGTCGCGTACTCCTGGAAGAACGTCTCCAGCCCGATGGGCAAGGTGTAGATGTTGTTGGTCCGCTCCAGGATGTCGGCCACGAGGTAGTCGTTCCAGGCCAGCAGGAAGCTGAACATCCCGACGGACAGCAACCCGGGGGCGGAGTTGGTCAATACGATCCGCCGGAACGCGCCGATGAGCGTGCAGCCGTCGATGCGGGCCGACTCCTCGAGGACGAACGGTATCGCCTCGAAGGCCGACCGCAGCATCCAGATGCCGAACGGCAGGCTCCCGGCCGTGTAGTAGGCGATTTTGTCGGTCTCGACAATGCCGCCGGCGTCCATGCCGCTCTCGATCACCTCGTCGTCCAAGGCTGCCGGAGAGTGGTCTTCGTGTCGGGTACGGGTTCGACCGCGGGGCAGGCGCGCCTCCAGGCCTTCCAGGAGGGCGTCCACCGGCTGCCGGCCCTGAAGGCACAGAGACCGCTCCTCGGAAGTTTCACGCTTGACTTCGGCCGGGAGGCGGTCGAGCGGATCACGCGACAGAAGCAGCTACCCGACGCCATCGTGTGCGGTGCGGACATCATTGCGCTCGGAGTACTGCGGGCTCTGCGTCTGCACAAAATCGATGTTCCGGGGCAAGTGAAGGTCACCGGGTTCGATGGGATCCTGTTCGCCGAGCTGTGCGAACCCCCGCTCACCACCCTCCACCAGCCCGTACCCGTTATCGCTACCGAGGTGGCCCGCCTTCTCAACGCCCGCTTGCACGGCGACTCTTCGCCGCCTCGCCGCAGTGAGGTCGCTCCGGTCCTGGTCGTCCGGCGCTCCTCGTCCGAGGTCGCCGAGTAGGCCCACGCCCACCTCCGGGGCGTGGCCGGAACTGAGCAGGCCGTGGGTCACTTCGGCTTGCCTTTGGGTGAGACGCGCGTCCCCCGATCGAGTTCAAGGCGGCGGACGGCGTCAATCCCGGACGAGGACTGTTCGCCGACTTCGTTCCGGAGAGTCCTGGGACGCCCTGCGTGATGCGCCCGAACCTGAGCTCGAAAGCATCGGAGCTGCCGAAGCACTGCGGGAGCTGCGCGCCGAAGACCTCGGGTGAGCGCGGTCGTCATCGACGCCTCGGCGGGCGCGGAGATCGTAGCCGGCACGCGTCGAGGGCGGGCCCTCGCCCGTTTGGTGCCCACGGACGCAGAAGGGTGGGTACCCGAGCATCTCCACGCCGACCTCCTGACCGACGACCACAGCCCTGGTGGATGCTCCCACCTTCCCGCGTCACATCAAAGTCCTACGGCTCGGAGCTCGACCTTCCACGCGCGCCAATACACCACACTTCGCCTGCGCTCGGAGCGCCAGGCAAACGTTGCCTGACAGGCTATGCGGGCACCTCGCTGTTCCCACGTCGACGTAACGCTGGCGCTAGCCCCTCGGTTCCATCTAGTGATTGCCCCCAATAGACGGTGGCGGCGCAGAGGTCACCCACGACGCCCGTGGTATTTGGCGTCGCTGTTCCGAACGGGCGACGCCGGCGACAGCTGGGAGCGGGTGTGGTAACGGGGGACGCCCCGCGCGACTCGCCAGTTGGCACCGTAGACGCGACCGACAGGTCCCGCTCGGTCCCTGGCGATCTGGCGCGTTGAAAAACCGGAAAGCCGCGCGCAGTGCTGATGTCATGAAGGAGCGCTTCGCCGCTCCAGCGTGACGGGCCCCCTCGGGGCCGGCGCCGTTGGTGGAGGCAAAGCCGGTGGCAACTGGAGGCAAAGGCAAGGGGACCTCTCTCTGCCGTAAGGGCCCAAGTGTTGGCACACTCGGGGGTGACAAGCCACAACCCTCACGACAGAGGAGGAAAACCCCGATGCAAGAACAAGTATCGCGCCAGTACGTGGGCATCGACCTGCACCGTCGGCGCTCGGTGATAGTACGCCTGGACGACGCCGGCAAGGTGCTCGGCACCGTGCGAGTAGACAACGACCCCGTCGAGCTCGCCCTGGCCATGGCCGAGGCGGGGGAAGGCCCCGAGGTCGCCTTGGAAGCGACGTACGGCTACTACTGGGCCGCTGACCTGCTGAAAGCCAATGGGGCCCACGTCCATCTGGTGCACCCACTTGGGCTGCACTGGGACTCGAGGCGTGTGAAAAACGATGTCAAAGACGCCACCGAGCTGGCCAAACGCCTGTGGCGAGAGGACCTGCCCGAAGCCTGGGTGGCCCCGCCCGAAGTGCGAGAGCTGCGTGAGCTCGTCAGGTACCGGGCCAAGCTCGTGGCCCTGCGCACCTCTG
>PMLI01000433.1 GCA_003158835.1 Acidimicrobiaceae bacterium | reverse complement strand
CCTCGGTGGTCTGAATCCTCCCCCCGACCTCGTCGCAAGCGGTCCCGGCGGGGCCTTCGCCGTTTAGTAGAACTGGACGTGCGATATCGAGACCATGGGTTTTTCCCCGCAACGGCAGAAGGGCCCCTCCTCATCATGAGCAACTGTCCGTCACTGAACCGGCGGGCCCCTGCCGGAGGCGGACCGCGCTGTGAGAGTTTGATCTGCTGGCCCGAACCAAGTTCTCCGAGCTGCGTAAAGCGGTCGAGGCCCGTCCGGGTGCCCGGGAGCGGCTGGCGGCCAAGCGGGCCGAGACGTTGGAGGAGGTACGCCTGTACGAGCTCCGCCACGCCGAAGCGGTCAGCCAGGCGGAGGTGGCGGGCCGTTTGGACGTGACCCAGGGAGCCGTCTCCAAGCTCGAGCACGCCGACGACGTGCGGGTATCGACCCTGCGCCAGTACCTCGACGCCCTCGGTGCGCGGCTAGAGCTGGTCGCGGTGTTCGACGAGGACGGACGCCGGGTGCCTAGACAGCTCGGCAAGGCCGACGACCAGCCGCCCGCCTAGACCGAGTGAGTTCGCCGCGGTTGCGTCGTCGGCTCGGCCGCGGGCCCGGGTCGGTACTGGTAGTCGGGATCGTCGAGGTTCTCGGCGACGAGGCCTCTGACGCCGACGAGGCGGAGGTGGTCGAAGAAGGCGCCGAACTCCTCCGCGGCCTGGTCGACTCGGTCGCTGTACTGGTCGAGTAGGGCCAAGAGCATCTGACAGGAAGGCCGAACGGCCGACCAACAGCATCTTGAACTATCTTTCAGCTTGCCTGAAGCCGAGGCCATCTTGGCCTGTCAGGCGGTCGGGCTGGACCCTGGCCTGGGGATCGTCCACAACGACGCCAGGGGAGAGCATGGCCCTCGACCTCATGGAACCCGTGCGACCCGAGGTTGAGGGTTTCGTCCTCGACATGCTCGGAGCACCGACGTTCCGCAAGGCCGAGTTCACAGAGACCGAGGACGGCCACGTGCGGTTGCGTGCGCCCCTAACCCACGAGCTGGCCGAGACCATGCCCCGGTGGGCTCGCTCCCTTGCTCCCATCGCGGAGAGGGTGGCCCACATGCTCGGCCAGGCCATCGAGGGCAAGTACACCCCGGCGACGCCACTCACGTCGGCCAAGCTCCGGAGTGCCCAGGCCATTGTGAAGGCCCGCAAGACAGGGGCTGTGGGCCGGGCCACCCGGGACGCCGCGAAACAGCGCCCAGCTGCCCCGGTAGCGCCCCCCCTGTGCACCTGTCCCGAGTGCGGAGGGCCAGTCACCAACTCACGCCATGTGCTGTGCGAGCCCTGCCACCGGGAACGCATATCGCCCAGGCTGGGGGTCGTGAAGCTCGCCGACATTATGGAGGCCACGGGCTACAGCAAGGGGCACTGCTCGACGATGCGGGCCGGTACGTGGACACCTCACGTCTCGAGAAGCAACGATCTGCGCTCTGATCGAGAACGGGACCGGCTCAGACTAGCCAGCACCGAATCGTTCCGCGTCGTATGGAACTACTGTCCGCGCCGCGGGCTTGCGATACATAATGTTCGGTTTCCCAAGCCATTCAGCTTCGGCAGTTTCGTGCGCCAGCTCGATAAGATGTGCGCGGCGCTCGCCCGCGTACTCGAGGCGACGGACAGCTCATAACGCGGATCACGCGTTTGTCAAGGAGACAGCTCGTCCCTTCGGAAAAATGCGCACAACAAGCGCTCAGATCGTCGCCGGCGTCTCGAACGTAAGACCATCATGGCGAGTCGTTGTCGTGGCCGCCGAGCTGCAGGGCTTCCTCGAGCCTGGGCGCCGCAGCCGCCGCGCCAAAGACTCGGAACGTCTCAGCGCCGGCCGCCGTCTCGACCACCAGCCATATTTTCCCGCGCACTCGCACCCCCGTGACGTCTTCTGCCGTGGTCTCCCAGTAGGTGTCGGCGCGCCGACGCTCTAATCGGTTAGGCGCGAAGCGCACGCTGGCGCTACCGGCGATCAAGCGGCCGCCGGCGAGGCGCCATCGGTACCGGCGGGCGGCTCGGATGGAGAGCACGACGGAATGATCGGTCATTCTGGGCTGGCGCTGTAGACGGAGGAAGGAGCCGAACCGCAGTCGAACAGGTCGTCTCCTGGTCCGCCGACGACCTCGTCGCGCCGGTGCCTCGCAGCAGGGAGGCGCCCTGCCCATGGTCCACCTCGGGCGCCGGACCGAATCGGGCTTTGGTCGAGGCCCAGACACTCGGTACGGGTCGAGGCGCGTATCGGCTATGTACGGCGCGCGTTCAGAAGCCCCAGCACGCGGTTTCGGTTCACCTCGGGCGGCTCGACATCATCGAGCACGATATCGGGGTTCGGGAACGGCACGTACCACGACGATCTCATGTGCTCGATGTCAGACCAGCTCGGCTCGTAGATGAAGCCTTCGATGTTCCGATCTCGGCTCGAAGCCCGCGCTCGGTGCAGTTCGGGATCCGTGCAGACAGTTGCGATCACAACAAATGGCACCGAGTGCTGCGCGGCTAGCTCAGCCCACGCCACTTGCACCGGCGGGTAGCCGTTCACGGCGTCGATGACTGCGCTTTGACCGAGACGGAGTTGGCTTGCGGCAAGCGTGTACGCGAGGTCGTACGCCGCTAGGTCCGAGTGCTGCTCGCGCCTGATACCTAGCCGGAGAAGCGTCGCCTCGAGCGGATCGACCGACAAGATCGGAGCGGACAACGCACCCGCAACGACGTCTGCGATAACCGACTTCCCGGTCGCGGGAAGACCAGTCATGACGACGAACACCGGTCCAGATTGCCCCGTTATGCGCTCAGGGCGCACGACAGGCGCTGGATCATCGACCTCCGGTTCGGGACGCAGTCCCGGGACGGCGAGTTCCGGTAGTTGCCCCCGAAGACAATGGGATGCCGCTGGGGTGCCAGTGCTGGGTGCTCAGTCCCTGTTACTCCGGGCTCAGCGGAGCAGGACCCTGGTGCCAGTCACGAGCGCGGCGTCGTCGGAGCACAGCCAAGCGACCACCTTCGCTACGTCGTCTGGCTGTGCCACGTGCACAAGATAGGGGTCAGAGGCCACGAGCGCCCGTAGCTCATCGTTGACCCACCCGGTGTCAGTCACCGGCGGGAGCACGAGGTTGGCGGTGACGCCGTGCTTGGCCAGCTCGCTGGCGGCTGACAGGGTGTAGCTCTCCAGGGCCGCTTTGGCGGCGCCGTAGGTGACCTCACCCGGGAAGCCGTGCTGGCCTCCCGAGGTGAGGGACACGATGCGTCCCCAGTTACCCCCCCGAGCGAGGAGCCGCCGGCTGAACTCGGCCATGAGGAGAGCCGAAGCCCTGGCGTCGACCCCGAAGGTCCGGTCGAAGACGTCCGCCGTGACGACCGCCATCGTACGGCCCGCACCGTCGAGGCGCCCCGGCACGAAGGAGTCACAGCACGCCCAGCCTGTGGCGTTGTTCACCAAAATGTCGACG
>PMLI01000519.1 GCA_003158835.1 Acidimicrobiaceae bacterium | reverse complement strand
CCCTGCCTCCCCTGTCTCCCCTGCCACCCCTGTCACCCCTGTCACCCCGGCCGGCCCGGCCGGGGGCTTTTCCCTGGTGGTCGACGCCGCCGGCTACCCGCAGTCGTTGGCCGACGCCTGCGCTCGGGCCGCCAATGGGGGCATCGTCCTGGTGGTCGCCCTCTCATCTCAGGCGGTCCCGCTGGTCCCGGCCCAGCTGGCCGAACGGACGCTCAGCATCGTCGGCTCCGTGGGTTTCGACGACGAGCTGGCAGAGGCGCTCCTGGTCCTGGCGGCCGACCCGGACCGGTACCGGCCGCTTGTAACTGAGGCGCTGCTGCTCGAAGAAGCGGCCCAGCGCCTGGCCACCCTCACCATCTCACCCTCCGCCGGCAAGGTGGTGGTCCGACCATGGCAGGAGTAGCCGAACGCGCCGCAGAGCGGGTCACGAGCGTGCCCGCCTACCATCCAGGCCGTCCCAGCCCGGGGCCGGCCGCCGGGAAGCTCTCCTCCAACGAAGCGCCCCTGGGACCGTCGCCCGCCGTCCGGGCCGCCCTCTCGGCGTCGTTGTCGGCCGTCAACCGCTACCCCGAACAGGGCCGCGCCGTTGAGGCCCTGGCCGCTTACGCCGGGGTGACGGCCGACCGGCTCATATTGACCAACGGGAGCGACGAGCTGTGTTACCTGGTGGCGGACGTGCTCCTGGGCCCGGGCCGCGTCGCCGTGGTAGGCGAGCCGTGCTACCAGATCGATGCCACCGCCTCGCTCCTGTCGGGCGCCGCCGTGCGGCGCGTGCCCCTGCGCCCCGACGGCGGCCACGACCTCGGAGCCATGGCCAAGGCGGCGGCCGGCGCTTCGGTGGTGTGGCTGCCTTCCCCGCACAACCCGACCGGGGCGGTGTGCGACACGGCCGAGCTGGGCCGCTTCCTGGACGAGGTGCCCGAGGACTGCCTGGTCGTTCTGGATGAGGCATACCGGGCCTTCAGTGACGAAAAGGTACGCCCCGGTTCCCTCCACCTCCTCGCCCGCCACCCCAATCTTCTGGTGCAGCGCACCTTGTCCAAGGACTGGGCCCTGGCCGGGCTCCGGGTGGGGTACGGGCTGGCATCGGCGCCACTGGTGGGAGCCCTTTCCCGCGCCCGGCCGCCCTTCAGCGTGAACGCACTGGCGCTGGCGGCGATCGAGGCCGGTGTTGCGAGCGAAGCGTGGCGGGACATGTCGGTCGCCCTGGTCCGGACCGAACGAGCCCGGCTCGAAAGCGCTCTGGGCGCGCTCGGGGTCGAGTATTTCCCGAGCCAGGCCAATTTCGTCACCGCCCGGCTGGACGTCGAGGCGCTGGCCCCGGCCCTGGCCGCGTCGGGGACCGTCATCCGCTCCGGCGCCGACCTCGGGATCCCCGGCTGGGCACGCATTTCGATCGGATGGCCTCCGCAAATGGCGGTATTGCGCAGCGCCCTTTATTCTGTGCTCGCCCCCGCCACCACCACCGGAACGACGAGGAAGGGAAGATAATGTCGACCACCGACGGCCCCGTACGGTTTATCGGGCACTGGAGCAGTCTCAGCCAGAGTGATCGCCAGGCGGCGTTGACGCGGGGGCTCGACAAGATATTCGACCCGCAATTGCGCCAGGAAATCTGCGCGCTCCTGGAGGACGTGCGCCTGAACGGCGACGCCGCCGTGGCCCGGGCGTTGAAGAAATTCGACGGCTGCGACGTGGGCCCGGCCCACCTGCGGGTCAGCGACGAGGAATTCGCCCACGCCCGGGCGGCTATTTCCCCGGACCTGCTGGCTGCGGTCCGGGACGGCATCGACCATGTCCGCCGCTTCAACGAGCAGGTGGTGGCCAGGGGAGACTGGAGTTTCGAAAGCGAACCGGGGCTGACGGTGGGCGAAAAGATTACGCCCATCGCCAGCGCCGGGCTTTTTGTTCCCAGTGGCAAGGCTTCCTACCCGTCCGTCCTGGTCCAGCTGGGCACGCCCGCCGTGGTCGCCGGCGTGCCCCGCATCGCGGTCGTGGTCCCGCCCGTGCCCGGCTCGGCCGGCATCGCCGACCCGGCCGTGCTGGTCGTGGCCGAGGAGCTCGGCATCCGNNACGTCTTCCGGGCCAACGGCCCGGCCGGCATCGCCGCCCTGGCCTTCGGCACCGAGACCGTGCCCAAGGTGCGCAAGATCGTCGGCCCCGGTAGCCCCGCCGTCACCTGTGCCCAGGTCGAGGTGCAGCGGTACGGGACGGTGACGACAATGCTCCTGGGCCCCAGCGAGAGCCTGGTCGTGGCCGACGACAGCGCCGACCCCAGGCTGCTGGCGGCGGACCTTTTGAACGAGGCCGAGCACGGGCCGGACTCGTCCAGCCTGCTCGTGACCGACAGCGAGGCCCTGATTTCTGCCGCTCAAGTGGAAGTAGCCCGGCAACTGGCGCGGCTGCCCGAACCCCGGCGTGGCTACGCCGCTCTGGCCTTGGGGACCAATGGGGGCGCCATCCTGGTCGACGACATGGACCAGGCCACGGAGGTGGCCAATGCCTACGCTCCCGAGCACATGCAGATCGCCGTGCGCGACCTGGACGGGGTGCTGTCCAGGCTGACGGACGCGGGCGAAATCCTGGTCGGCCAATGGACGCCCGTATCGGCGGCCAACTTCATTATCGGGTGCCCGGCGTCCCTCCCGACGAGCGGGTTCGCCAAGGTGAGCGGGGGGATCACGGCTGAGGCCTTCCGCAAGCGCACCGCCGTGGCCCGGGCCGACGAGCGCTCCCTAGCCCGGATGCGGGGGTCGATAACGGCGTTCACCCAGCACGAGGGCTTTCCCGCCCACGAGGCGGCCGTGAGCATCAGGTTCTCTTGAGCCACGGGTCATCTCTGATCCCGGCCCTGCTGAGAAGGGGTGACGCCCAGACCGCGGCCCGGGAGGCCGGGGCGGCCCTGCGCGACATGTTCGACCTCGACGTGAGCGCCGTCGAGTTCACCCAGGACGAGTACAGCCTCAACTCGGTGAGCGGCCGGGCGCGTCTGCGGGAGGGCACGACCTACTTCTTCAAGTTCCATCAGGAGGAGGGCGAGGAGGAAAATGTCACCGAGTACTACCGGGCCCAGCTCCTGAGCGACGCCGGCCTGCCCGTCGAGGTGCCCATCGCCACCTCCACCCGGCCCGGCGCCCAGATGGTGCTGTACCGGCTACACGACGAGCCCCGGATGGCCGATGTCTGCGCTGACATCGAGCGGGCTCAGGGAGTGGCGGCAGCCCTGGGCCCGCAGCTCCTGGCGGCCCGCCGGGCCCTGGACGCGCGCACCGGGGAGGTGCTGCTCGAGACGATGGCAGCGCCCGTGGCAACGTCGGCGTCCGCCTCCATCCACCAGCTGTTCCATCATCGCCTGGTCGACGGCCCGGCCCAACCCCCCGACGACCGGTTCCCCGACGGCCCGTTGTCCCGGGGCCGGTTCCCCGGTGGCCGCTATCTCCGCTTCTACGCCGGCGACGCTACGTTCGGGGCCGTGGCCGCCAAGCGGTGGAGGGTGAACGGCATCGAGTACCGGTCGTCGCTCTCGGCCCTGGCCACACAGGCCGCCCGGCTGCTGGCGCCCGAGTCGTTGGCGGCGCTGCCGGTGGTGACCGCCCATGGCGACGACCACCACGGCAACATCTGGGCCCTCGAGGGCGACGACGGCCCGGTCCTGCGCCTCTTCGACCCCGCCTTCGCCGGCACGGATATCCCCGCGCTGCTGGCGCCCGTGAAGGCCACATTCCACAACGCCCTGGCTCACCCGTTCTGGCTCTACCACCCGGGCGAGGCGGCCGAGCGGTTCAGCATCGAGACTTCCATCCGCGGCGACGTCGTGGAGGTTTCCGATGACGCCCACCTGTCGGGGCTGCGCCGGGAGGTGCTCGACAGTGCGGCCGAGCTCATCTGGGTGCCTCTTCTGCGGGAGATGTCGAGGCGCTCCTGGCTGCCGGCCAACTGGCGGGCGATAGTCCGCTCGGCCCTGTTCTGCTGCCCCCTACTGGTTACCAACCTGGTTGACGTGAGCCGGCCGGCGCCGGTCCGGGCCCTCGGGCTGGCCCGGGCCGTGGCCGCCGGCAGTGAACCGGTGAGCGGTGCCGACGCCGTCTCGTCGTTCCTGGACCAGGTCACGCCATGAAGCTGGCCGAGGTCCGCCAGCTGGTCCAACCGCGCCGGCCCGTGCTCAGCCCAGTGGAGCGGGTGCTGGCTCGGTGCCACTCGGTCGAGGACCTGCGCCAGGCCGCCCGCCAGAAACTGCCCCGGGCGGTGTTCGACTATGTCGAAGGTGGCGCCGATGAGGAACAGACCATTTCGGCCAACCGGGACGGCTTCCACCGCTGGGTCTTCCAGCCCCGAGCGCTGCGAGACGTCTCCGGCCCCGACCTGTCGGTCGACCTGTTCGGGCGCCGGCTGCCGGCTCCCCTGGGGCTGGCTCCCACCGGCTACACGCGCATGATGCACCCCTCCGGCGAGACGGCGGTGGCGCAGGCCAGTGCCGGGCACGGGTTGCCCTATGGTCTTTCCACCGTCGGGACCACCTCGATCGAGGACCTGGCGGCGACAGGCCACCCTCGCCTGTGGTTCCAGCTGTACGTGCTTCGGGACCGGGGCCACACCAGGTGGTTGGTGGAGCGGGCCGCCGCGGCCGGGTACGAGGCCCTCGAAGTCTCGGTCGACACCCTGGTACCGGGCCACCGGGTACGGGACGTGCGCAACGGGCTGACCATCCCGCCCCGGTTGAGCGCCCGGACCATCCTCGACATCGGCCTGCACCCGGGCTATTGGGCGGGCATGCTGCGCAGCCCCGCGCTCAGCTTCGCCAATATCGTGCCCCGGCCCGATCAGGCCGCCAGCGCTGCGCCCGGAGGTCCCCCGCAGCGGACTGGAGCGGATATGCGGACTGGGGCGGATATGCGGACTGG
>PMLI01000008.1 GCA_003158835.1 Acidimicrobiaceae bacterium | reverse complement strand
TCAAGACGCTCGGGTTCGCCGGCTACCGAGCACTCGTGGTCGAGAGTCACGACCCGGGCGAGGACTCGCCGATGGCGACCCGATTGCTCTCGGTGATGGACGCCTTTGCCGAGCTCGTCGCCTGCTGCCTTCAGCAAGCCCCGCGTCGCCGAGCGCATGAGCGTGACGGTGTCCATCGTGGCCACGGCGTCGTACAAGGGCGTGCAGTCAAGGACGCGCTTAACCCCGATGAGGCCGGCAGCACCAGCGACCTCCACGGTGGCCTCGAAGATGCGCCGCGGTCGGCTTGAGCGGTCGAGGCGTGCCCGCATGTCGACCAGTACCTTGTGGCAAAAGCTCCCCCAGCCGCCGCAGTCGTAGCCGCCGACGCCCGCGGCGTAGCGCCAACGGGTGTCGAAGGTGTAGGCATCGACAGCCTCACGGTCCGACAGCCCGCCGAGGCGTTGGAGGACCATGACGACGGCCACAACCGAAGGCGGCACGCTGCGCCGGCCCCGCTCTGAGAACAAGTCCGAGAAGAACTCGTCGGGGAAAAGCCTGTCGCGCTCGCGGTGCAGCACCGAGTAAACGGAGCTTTCCGCAAGGCCTCGTCGCAGAAACGGCCGAGGTCGTCCAAGAGGTTGCCCTGGCGCTCGGCCAGTCCCAGGCTCACCGCCGGGCCCGACCTGAAGTGGCGAAGTTCACGCTTGTAATTCTCCCACAGCCCACCTGAGGGCTGGGGGCCCAGCCCCGGCGGCTACCTCCCACATTGCGCTCACCCCCCAGGGGGTGAGTGCGCCGGTGAAGAGCTGCGAGCGCGGTGACAAAGGGGGCGCGCTCAGGCCGAAGCTGCAGGGATCACCCCTGGCGGCTCCTCGTCGCACCGACCTCGGACCCATCTCGCGAAAGACACCACGCTCCTAGAGCGTTCACTTTGTCCTCGTCCCCGTGGTCTCTGTCATGGTTCCCACTTGTGGGCTTAATCCCGGGATACGAGATCCGGGCGGGTTTGCCCACGGCCGGGGCCGGGACCAACGAGACCGGAAGAGACGTAGTACGACGAGCGGTGCTGAGACAACCCTCGGTGGTGACAGCCCCGCTCCGGCGCGGTGCCTAGCTCGCCAGGGCACGTGGATGAGCCGTCCTGGAAAAAAGAACAGCGCGGGCCCGCACTCGCGGGCCTCAGCCCAAGATCGCCTTTCCCAGCGCCACTAGCTGGGCCACCCCGGCCTTTGGAGCACTGATCACCATTTCGAGCTTGCCCGATAGCGCCAGTAGCTCATTGGCGCTCTTGATGACGTAAGCCTGGTCGCCAACTTTTACAGCTACCGCCCCGCTCTCGAGGGCGACAGACCTGGTTTTTGAAAAGGCAGCGGCCGGGTACGGGAAACTGAAAATGACCGAAGCTTCGCCGGCCGCTGTCGTGTAGCTGCAATTCAGGTACTTCCCGCCGGCACCAAGCGACGACGTGGCGGTGCTCTTTTGCTTCAGTGCTGACGCAACCAAGGACTTGGCCGGGCAAGCCTTGGGCATGGTGGTGACCCTCATGGGCAACGTCGCTGCCGACGCTGGGCATGCGGTCATTCCCCACGACGAGACCGACAAAGCCGCAGTCGCGACGAGCGCCGTGGCCGTCCCTGCTCTCATGACAGTTCCTCCTTTAGAAGAAAACTGGCCAGACGCTAGCCGCGGTCCTCGCCTGCCGCTCGGGCTCGCGGCCCACGGACTGCGCGCTTCAGCGCAGAGCAGTGGCCGCGGCATCAGGTGACCTTCACTGTGTACGCGTGGCTGCCGAAGCGTACACCTGGCTTTGTCGAGTCCGTGGCTGTGACGATGACCATGAACGTGCCCTTGCTCGTAGGCGTTCCGCTGACAACCGGGCCGCTGGCGCTCACGCCCGGCGGTAGCCCAACGACGGCCCAGGTGTAGGGCGCGGTACCGCCACTTGCCGACAGGGAAGCCGAGTACGCGGCGCCTTCGACGGCAGCGCTGAGCTTGCCTGGGCCGATGCTCAGGGCCTTGGCGCCTAGGGTGGGCGCGTCCGCGTCGGCAAGCTTCGAGGAGCCTTTGATGCCCGGGTTGCCCGCATCGCCAGGCTTGCCCGCATCACCGCGCGAACCGTCCTTGCCGCCCGGCGAGCCGTTCCCGGCGTACCCCTCTTGCCCGCCTTGGCCGGCTGCGCCTCCAGCGCCCGGCGAGCCGGGGGAGGTGGCACTCACTCCGTCTGCAGAGAAGCTCAGAGCACTGACCGAGAGCAGCGCCTTCGCGTAAACAGCCCCTCCAGAGCTGCTGCCCGCAGCGCCGCCATGCCCACCGTTGCCACCGTCGCCACCGTCGCCGCCGTCTCCGCCGTCTCCGCCGGAGCTGCCGTTGCCGCCATCACCACCATTGCCGCCCTCCTCGCCGTTGCCGCCCTTGCCGCCCTGGCTGCCGGGCTGCCCAGCGCCCGCGGCTGCTGTGTCGGACTTGAACGAGGTCGCCTCGAGCGTCGCCGGGCTCGTGCTGTAGATCGCGCCGCCGTGGGCGTCACCGCCTCCACCGCCCTGGTCGCCGTCGCCGCCGCCAGCGCCCTCGCCGCCGTGTCCGCCGGCTCCGGAGGTGTTCGTCCCGTGCGGGTTGCTCCATACGCCGGCGTCCCCGGCATCCTGCCCAGGACCGGCCTGGCCTCCCGCCCCCCCAACGCCGGGCTTGCCGCCTGCCCCCCCAGCGGCGCCGTTGGAGCCGAACGTCGAGCCGAGCACGGTCAGCTTGCCGGCCGAGTACAGCGCCCCGCCTTCGCCGCTGCCGCCATCGCCGGCACCCGCGCCATCGCCACCTTGCCCCCCGGCGCCACCGGCACCCGCGTCGGCCCCGTCGCCGGCGGTGCCGTCTGGCCCGTACCAGCCAAGTCCCTGGGCGCCGCCACGGCCGCCGTACCCGCCGACGCGGCCGAAGCCGCCAGCTCCACCGGCCCCGCCGCCACCTCCGGCACCGCCCTTGGCGGTGTTGCCCTGGAACACCGAGCTCACAACTACGAGCGTGCCCGCGCTGTAGATCGCGCCGCCTTGGCCGTCGCCACCGTCGCCACCGTCGGCTCCCGCGCCGCCCTTGGCACCGGCGCCACCCTTTCCACCTGCGCCGCCACCTCCGCCGCCA
>PMLI01000475.1 GCA_003158835.1 Acidimicrobiaceae bacterium | reverse complement strand
AAGCACTATCACACAGAAGAGCAAGGCGCTGTAGGCAGGAGCAAGGCTAACCAGATGCTCCGGATCGTCTCTTTCGACGGGCACATCGTTACGCTACAGAAACGCCCCAAGGGACGTGGAGGACACCACTTCACGACGGCAAAGGAAGCGGCTGCCAGTGAGAATGCGACCGCCGGCCCTCCGGCACGCACGGTCTCCGACTCCATGAGCCGACCTGGCTCAGCCGCCTCCCACAGGGTGGCGACGTCCAGGTCCCGCACTATGCCCACGGCCGCCTTGACCGTCCTGTCGTCACGCTGCGACCTTCAGAGACCCTTACCACCACCGTCACGTCGGAGGCGGCCCTGTAGTTTGCAGGTGCCGTGTTACAGGAAGCGCACCCGCTCCGGCTGGCGGTCCTCTGCGGGCGCTGGCATCCTGGTCAAGGTGATTGACCGCACGTTCTCGGGCGCGATGAGCCTCGACATGGACATGGGTCTCGGCGTGCGCCGGCTAAATGGCTCCCTGGGCACTGCCCAGATCCGGATCACGGAAGGTGGAGTCTGGCTCGGGGCATGGAGTAAAGCAATCCCCAAGGATCTCGGGTCGGTCGCGTATCGCAGGGAGGACGTGGCGGAAGTGTTCCGGACCAAGAGCTTGCTCTTCGCTTGGTTGGCCCCGGGCATCGGCATCGCCACCGCCGACGGGAAGACTCATTATTTTGGGACGTTTCGAGCCGGCCAGGTCCTCGCTGCCCTTCGAGAGACTGGGTACCCCATCGGAAAATCACGACGACCGAGAGGCGTAATTCGTGGGCAGTTCCCATGGCCCCGGGGGGCTGGCGATTAGGCGTCCCACCACGACCAAGTCGCCAGACGCCAGTCGGAGATTGTGGGCGTCTCCCCACCGACGCGAACCCCAACGTCTGGGCCAATTCACGGCCCGTCAAAGGTCCAGGCCTGGGTCGTGCCCGTACTCATGGTTGACACCACCGGAGGGAACGAACGTGGTCCCCAAGCCAGGGTGCCGTCCCGGACCGGGCCTGCTTAGTGGCCCGACGACAGAGCGCAAGCGAGCCGAGTCTCTAGCCCGGCGGGCGAGCCCGGTGAGGTGGGCGACGACGTCGGGGTTGGCCTCGAGCCAGGAACGTCGGGCCCGCTGGGCGGCCTCGGCCCCCTGTAAAGCTTGGGCTGTCCCCTGGAGCTCGTCTTTATCGTGACGGGCAACGGTCAGTTCTCTCTCCGCCTGCTGCAGGTGCTCGTCGAGGCGGCGCAGCCGGCGGCCGGCATTGTCAGCGACCTGGCGGGCAAGGATCTGGGCGTGGCGGTCGGGGCCGCGTAACCAACCCCTTTTCTGTGCCGCAGTTTGTTCGGCCTGACGGGCTTTGACGAGCTCGTCATGGGCGCCTTCCCGGTCGACGCTGAGCCTTTTGACTCTCCGTTCGGCTGCGGTTGTGGCCTCGACGGCCCGCGCGTAACGGGCTGCTTGGGCGCGCCACCGCTCGATCTCCCCGGAGCGGTCAGGACCGGCCATGACCGCGACCTGGCGGTACGCCTCCAAGAGCGCCGCCCGCAGGCTGTCGAAGTCGTCGGAGGCGTCCAAGGCCGTCCGGAAGGTCTCGGTCGCCGAGACCTCGTTGCTACCACGGCGCAGGGCGGAGTTGAGCACGTCCAAGACGCTGGGGGCGGCTACGTACCGGTGGCCGTCGTCGAGAGGTTCGCAGACGACACAAGCCACGTTGTGCTCGCGTCCCCGNNCGGGTGAGGCCGACATAAAGGTGCTCGGCGGTGGTAGCCGCTCCGACCACCAGCACTGCGTTGTCCGTTGTGAGCCCTTGGCTTTTATGGACGGTCACCGCGTAAGCCAAAGCGACGTTCTCCAGGACGTAATTACTGGGGACGGTCACTTTGCCCCGGCTGTCGAGGGACGCCAGCAATAAAGAGCTGTCGGGACGCCGGGCCAGCACCTGCCAGCGATCGCCGTTGCGCACCCAGGCGCCCGTGGTGCTGACCAGGCACCGGTTGTTGAGAGTGGTCACGATCTCGTCGCCCACGCCGACGACCTGTTCGCCGACCACGGTGCCAGCGGCCTCGACCTCGCCAGCGGCGACCCGGGCGGCCCGGGCCCTCATGGCGAGCTGGTCGACCGTGGCGTGGTCGGCGGCCATGACCCACAACGGAGCGGCCCGCACGGCGGGCGTCGGCCCAGGCCTGGTGGGCGGCGTCCAGGGCCTGCTCCCGCCCCCCGGAGCGGACCCGGCCCCGGGCCTGGTACTCGGCCAGCACCGAGGTGTCCCGGTCCCGGAGACGCCGGGTGGCCTCGGCTTCCCAGGGGTCACTGAAGCGTCGGACGATGCTCAGTTCGGCTGTCTTGGCGTCAGCGGCCAAGAGGCGGAACAGCCCACCGGCCTCGACGGCGCCCAACTGGTGATGGTCCCCCACCAAGACCAGCTTTCCCCCGGCCCCTTCGACGAGGTCCACCAGTTTGGCCAAGTCAGCGGTGGAGACCATAGACGCCTCGTCGCAGACGACGACCTCGCCGCGGCCGAGTGCGCCCCCGGGCCGGCCGGCGTCGAGGAGGAACTTGGCCAGGGTCTCCGAGCGGATACCGGCTTGTTCGGTGAGCACGCCGGCGGCGACGGCAGAAGGGGCCACTCCCCGGACGGCTACACCGGCCGCCTCCCACGCCACCCGGGCCGCGGCCAGGCCGCGAGACTTGCCCGAGCCGGCCGGGCCGACCACCACCGCTACCCGTTCGCCCCCCTGGCACAGCCGGCGCACGGCCTCGGCCTGGTCGTCCCCCAACTCGGCTTCATTGATGGCAGCCTCCACGGTGGGCTCGGCCACGACCCCGACCTGGGCGTCCCGGCCCGCCTCGGTGACCTCCAAGATGGATTGCTCGGCGCCGAGCACCCACCAGGTGCTGTAACGGGCGGCCCCGTGGCGGCGCGTGGGGCTTAGCCCGTCCCGACGGCGCAAGACCTCAGGTGCGCTGGCGAGGCCTTCGGCACTAAGGCAGACGACATCGGGGTGAGCCAGTAGTTCGTCGCTGGCGGCGTCAACCATGCCCAGCACCGCCTCGGCGTTGTTCGTCACGGAAGGGGCGATGCGGACGGCCAGCGCTTCGACAACGTCGGCCCGGCCCCAGGTCGAATGCCCCCGCTCCAGCTCCTCAAGGACCTCTGCCACAAAGCCCGCGCCGGAAGTCCCCGCCGCGGTACGAGGGAGGCCGTCGCGCGGAGCTGGCGGCATAGCTCCTGCCAGCCACCCGTCCGGGCCGTGCCCGGCCTCTATTGCTTCCCGACGCCACCGGGCCCGCAGCTCTTCGGTCGTCTCGCCCCCCTCGGCCTTAGCTGCCCGGGACCGGTAGGCGGCCAACTGGAACAGGGCGGCCCGTTCCCCGCCACCGAGGGAGCGGCCCAGCATTGCTTCCCTGGCGCCGATCATCTGGGCGGCGCGCGCCTCGACCTGGGCGNNCGACGACCTCGGCCGCGCCGTCGGAGCCGACCTCACCCCAGGCCACTCCGAGCCGGGCCGAAAGCTCGGCCCGCAGACCGGCCTTATAGAGGAGCCCGGCGGCCTTTTGCACCTCGAAGACCTCCCGGCCGTCGAGGGCCAACCAATGCCCGTCGCTACTGGCCCGAACTTTGGCAGCCAGCAGGACATGGGTGTGCAACT
>PMLI01000077.1 GCA_003158835.1 Acidimicrobiaceae bacterium | reverse complement strand
AGCGCGCTGGTGGACTGGAACAACAACTACGGCGACGACCCTGACAAGGCCGTGGTCTTCCATTGCTCAAACCTGCCCAGGACCATCATGGTCGACGAGACGCCCCGTATGGAGAGCAATGCGATCCTCGGCAACACGTTCGGGCGTGAAAACGCGTACGGCACCCTCGTGGGCCGGGTCAAAGCCAACCCGTTCACTTACCTGCGCGTTTCAACCGACGATATCGACGGTCGCATTTGCGCCTACCTGGGCGAAGGCGAGTTCACTCCCGATGCCCTCGGTACTTTCGGTGGCTACGGCGTGGTGCACGTCCCTCGCCTGCAGAGGCTTTTGGCCTACATCTGCGAGAACGGCTTCGAGCACCACGTTGCTCTGGCCCAGGCACGGGTGGCGCCGGTCCTGTCCGAGGCGCTGGTCAAATACCTCGGATGGTCCGTGTACGACCACACGGTGGGGAGCGCAACTATCGGCTGATGCCGGCCGGCCGGCCGGCAAAAGTAGCCGTCGAGCCCCCACCTGACGGGGACCGGACGTTCGCCCATCGCCGGGGCGGCTACGTGAGCGCCGTCCTGCTAATCGGTCTGATCGGCGGCATCGCCATGGCGTCGATCGAGGCCGGGCGGCGCACCCAGTCCTCGTACCCGACGTTCCTGGCCCGCACCAACCCATCCGACTTGAGCGTGTCGGTCTTCGCCCCCAACTCCGCTGTCGCGGTGGCGACGTTGACATCCAGGCTCGGCGACTGCCGGATGTCATAAGGGTCAGGGTGGTGGCCCGCACGTTCGTCCCCCTCACCCCGAGCGGCGCCCCCCGCCTGAGCACTCTGGGCGACGTCTCGGTCTTCACCAGCCTCGACAGTGGGTTCCTCGACCAGGACCGCCTAGCCATCGTGGAAGGCCGGAGGGCAGCGCCGGACAAGGCGGGCGAGATGGTGATGACTGCCACCGCCGCCCGCACTGACCCGGGAGGTCGTGGGCCATGGCGCCCTCCGCCGGCGCGCCCGTGGGCTACGAACTGCAGCTCGACCACGGCGCCGGTGACGTCCCCGGCGGGGAACAGGAGGTCATCCACCTGCTCCCTCCCGGTACGACAGGCGAGTTCCACGTGACGGCCCGGGTCGTGAGCGAAGTGGAGCTGGCCCTCCGGCCGGAGTCGGTCGCTCTGGGCGGGTTCGGAGCGATCACCGCACTGGTCTGCTTGGTCCTCGGGGCCCTGGGCGGGCCCCGTGCGCCCTGTCGACCCCGACCGTGGCATCGCCTTCGACGGGACGGTGCTCGGCCTCGGCCTGGACGTCCTGGCGGGGGTGCTCGTCTACTCCGGTCCTGTTGGGCCCCGGCCTGGCGGCCGACAACCAGATAGTCATAGGTGCAGCCATCCTGGCCGTCCTGCACACGCACGCTGTCGGCAGAAGCGGCGCGGGTACCAGCAACCCGGGCCGCGGAGATCGCGGCCGCACATCGCCCGGTGCGCGCGGAAAGCATTGGAGTGGCTGCGCCGAGGTGGCGTCCACGGAAATCAGCGACGCCCAAAAAGAGGGCCCTCGACGACGCTGTTACCCTCATTTCAGGACCCCTTGCAAATGGCAACCTCTTACTGAGAACCACCACTCGCGGACGACCATCAACCTACACATAGAAAGAAAACATGAGCTCCCCTAAAGGCGTGAGCGCGGATAGCAGCACGCGTTCTGTCAAGGTGCCCGCTCCGGGTCAGGCCAAAAAATCCACCCAAAACTTACGTTTGATGGGCGAGTCGGTGCGCCGCCGGACGGCACCCCTCGGCCACGACCGGCGGCGCGGCGACGCCCCGGCACAGCCGCGGTTATACGATAGGCAGGCCTTCCTCAACGAGTTCGTGGCGATGTTCTCGGGCAGTTGGCCGCACCCCAACGGCGCCGTAGTTATAGAAGGTTTCCATTGGACGGGCCGGACGGCGTTGCTCGGGGCGGCATGCCGCCTCGCAAGTGAACGCCGCCTCAGCGTGCTCCGGGGGCGCGGCAACCACCTCGAAAGAGCGCTTCCCTGGGGGGTGGTCAGGCAGCTTCTGGGTGACAGGTTGCCGAGCTCAATCGGGAGCGACGACGGCCCCGGGGTGCCCATCGCCGCCAACCTGGCCCCCGCAGGAGACGGGACTTTGGCCGAGCCACAGCTGACAGAGCTCTACCGCCATCTCGACGCGCTGCTCGACGAGGTGGCGACAGGCGCGCCGGTGTTGATCGCCGTCGACGATGCCGACCTGGCGGATCCGGAGTCTTCCGGGTGGCTGTCCCACCTGGCTCGCCACCTGGACCGCCACAATGTGCGCCTGGTCATTACGGTGGCCCATCGCCAGCGCGGCACGTCATGGGACTCCATCGACCGCATCCGCTCAGAGCCGTCAACGCGGGCGATGACACTGCGACCTCTGGGCCGTCCCGCCACGGCCGCCCTCCTGGGGCTGGGCCTCAAGAACGCGTCCACGGGCCAATTGGTCGACGTCCTGCACGCCGCTTGCGGCGGTTCCCCGTACCTCGTCGCGGCGGCGGCAAGGACACTGGCAAATTCCTCCCCCCTTCCCGCTGACACAGAGCCGTCGGAAGCCGTCGGAAGGATTATCTCGGCCCGGGTCGGCAGAGCCGTGCTGGCGCGCCTCGTTGCCCTGCCTTGTGAAACTTCCGCGCTGCTCGCCCTATTGGAGGCAGTGGCGGTCCTCGATGTTGACGCAGACCTGCCGACGTGCGCGCTTTTCTCGGGCTTGGAGATCCCCGTGGTGGTCGGGCTCGTCGACTGCCTGGTTGACGACGGACTTGTTTCGGCCGGCAATTTCCTGCGCTTCGAACAGAGCATCGTACGACTGGCGCTGCTGGCGGAAATGGGCTCGTCCCGCCGATC
>PMLI01000602.1 GCA_003158835.1 Acidimicrobiaceae bacterium | reverse complement strand
TGCACGCCTCCGGGGCCGCAGCAATAAACGTTGCCCTCGCTGTCGGCCTTCATCCCGTCCGGCACGCCTTCACCGGTCCCCTCCACCCGGGCCCAGACCTCCCCGCCGGTGAGGGCGTCGCCCCGGACCTCGAAACGACGGATGTGCTCCCGGGCCTTGTCGTTCACGAACAGTACCGTCTCGTCCTCGGTGAAGCAGAGCCCGTTGGGGCGGTCGAAGTCATCGACCAGCATCGCCATCGAACCGTCGTCCGGGTCGAGCCGGTAGACGCCCTGGACCGGTTGGGAGAACGGTCGCAGGACGCCTTGGGGGATGTCCATGCGCCCGTACGGCGGGTCGGTGAATATGATCTGGCCGGCCTTGTCGACGACCACATCGTTGGGACTGTTGAGCTCGGCTCCCGCGAACTCGGTCGCCAGGATTGTGAGCGAGCCGTTCGCTTCTTCACGCACGACCCGGCTCGAGGCGTGCTCGCACGTGATCAGGCGGCCTTGGTGGTCGTAGATGTTGCCGTTGGCCTTGTGGCTCGGTTTGCGGTAGCAGCTGACCTGCTCGGTGGCCGGGTCGAACTCGTACAGCGTGTCAGCGGGAATGTCGCTGAAGATGAGCGTTGCGGACGGGCTCCACACGGGGCCCTCGGTGAACTCGAAACCTCCCGCCCTGTGGCGAACGGGGTCATCGCTGACAATGGCCTCAAGTCGCTTGTCTCGTACCTCGAGTGTCGCCACGTTCTGGTCACGCTCCTCGGTCGACTGTGAATACGTTCCCTGACCTCGGGCCCGTTCCAGCTCGTTGCCGGGCAACGACCGGGCGGGACCGCACCCGCATGTCTATCGCACATGGCCCGGACCTGCCCAGGAAGTAGCGGACCTGCCCAACAAGAAGTGGCGGACCTGCTCAAGAAGTAGTCTGGCCCCCATGACCACCGGGGAGCAGGGACAGCTTGACCGGACGCGCCGAGGGCCCAGGTCGCGATGAAGGCTCTGGTCCTCACCGGCCCCCGCCACTTCGACTACGCCGACGTCCCCATGGCCGAGCCGTCCGATGACGAGGTCCTGGTCGAGGTGCGGGCGTGCGGGATATGCGGTAGCGACGTGCACGGTATGGACGGCAGCACCGGGCGCCGCCGCCCGCCGGTCGTGATGGGGCACGAGGCCGCCGGCGTCATCGCTCAGGTCGGCGCCGGCGTCAGCGGTTGGGCCGAAGGCGAGCGGGTCACGTTCGACTCGACCGTGTCCTGTGGCCGGTGCTGGTACTGCCGTACGGGCCAGGTCAACCTGTGCGACGAGCGCCGGGTGCTCGGGGTCTCTTGCCAGGAGTACCGCCGGGACGGAGCCTTCGCCGAGTACGTGGCCGTGCCCGCCCGCATCCTCTACCGGCTCCCGGACGGGTTGAGTTTCGAGCCGGCGGCGCTGCTCGAGACGCTCTCGGTCGCCGTCCATGCCGTCCGGCGCGCCGGCGTGTCGCCCGGGGACACGGCCGCCGTGGTCGGCACCGGGATGGTCGGGCTCCTCGTCGTCCAGGTCCTGCGGGCCTATGGCTGCGAGCGCGTCATCGGTGTCGACCTCGATGCCGGCCGTCTGGCCCTGGCCGAGCGGTTCGGCGCCGACCCCGTTTCGGGCGACGCCGAAGCTGTCGCGACGGCCGTCCAGGAGCGGACCGGCGGGGCCGGGGCCGACCTGGCCATCGAGGTCGTAGGCGTTTCCGCCGCCGTCCAGACGGCCATAGCTTCGGTTCGCAAGGGTGGCCGGGTCGGGCTGGTCGGGAACCTGTCCGCCCTGGTCGAGCTGCCGCTGCAGGCGGCCGTCACCCGGGAGCTGACGCTGTATGGGTCCTGTGCCTCGTCCGGGGAGTACCCCGAGTGCATCGAGCTGTTGAGTTCCGGCCAGGTCGACGTGGGGCCGTTGATCAGTGCCGTCGCACCGCTCTCTGAGGGGGCCGGTTGGTTCGAGCGGCTGTACTCGGGCGCTCCGGGCCTGATGAAGGTGGTTCTCCAACCGTCTCCCGGGGTACCGCGGTGAGCACCGGCCTCGAGCGGCTCCGGGGTCGCGTCGTGTTGGTCACGGGCGCGGCCAGCGGGATCGGGCTTGCCACCGCGGCGGAGCTCGTGGATGCCGGCGCCCGTGTCCACGCCGTAGCCCGCCGTGCTCAGCTGGCGGCCGAACGTCTCGGCGCCGACAGGCTCGCCACCGGGCTGCTCGCCGTCCACCCCCTCGACGTCACCGACACCGCCGCGGTCGAGGCGTTGGTGGGACGGATCGGTGAGCAAGGCCCGCTTGACGCGCTCGTATGCTGTGCGGGCACCAATATCCCGGACCGGCGTTTGGAGCAGCTCACTGACGAGAGCTGGCGGGCCTTGTTGGAGACGAACCTCACCGGCGTCTTCTCCTGCCTGCGAGCGTCGATGCCGCAACTGCGTCGCACCCGCGGCCACGTCGTCGTGGTGTCCAGCGTGTCGGCGTTGTGGCCAGACGTCTCAGGCCCCGCCTATCAGGCCTCCAAGGCCGGTGCCCTGGCATTGGTGCGTGCCTCGGCCGTCGAGGAGCACGAACACGGCGTCCGCTTCACCTCGGTCCTGCCCGGGATGGTGGCGACCGAACTGTTGGACAAGCGGCCGGCCCCCCCGACGGCGGATGTGCTGGCGAAATGCCTGCAACCCGAGGACGTCGCGGCCACGATCGTCTTCGCCCTCAGCCTCCCGGAGCGGGCCTGTGTGGCCGAGCTGACCGTGGTGCCCAACGCGCTGCAGGCGCTCGGACGGACCTGACTCCATCGCCGGCCGGTGCAAGCCGCGCCCCGGTGCACGGACGCGGGAAGCCACAATGGCAAGTGTGGTAGTTGACCCTTTTGAGGTCGCGCTGGGGGAGTTCCGGGATCTCCGGGGCGCCCGGGGCGTGGTGCGCCGGGGCGTGGTGGCCGAAGCCCTCGTGGCCGACGTGGACAGCCGTGTCCCGGCCGGTGCCGGAGCGGTGGCGGACGTCACTTTGGAGGCGTTCGACGGCGGGGTGGCGGTCACCGGAAAGGTGTCGGCGATCTGGGAGGGGGAGTGCCGGCGCTGTTTGTGCAGCATCGATGGCGAACTCGTGGCCGAAGTGCGGGAACTGTTCCGGCGG
>PMLI01000525.1 GCA_003158835.1 Acidimicrobiaceae bacterium | reverse complement strand
CGACGTGCGGCTGGGCGAGTGGGGGCCTGATGAGATGAGGCTGATCGAGCCGGCCGAGTTCTGGCGCCGTTGTGCCATGACAAACGCTCTGCCTGAGACCTCGGCCCCATCACCCGGCGCCTTCGCGGCCAGCTTCGTTCAGGCGGCTGACGATGGGTGCTCAGCCGTTGTCTGCCTCACCCTGTCGTCCGCGCTCTCGGCCACGTACCAGGCGGCCTGCACGGGCGCGGACGAGGTGCGCGGCCGCATCGATGTACGCGTTGTCGATACCCGCAGCGTCAGCCTGGGCGAGGCCCTCATCGCGCTGGAAGCGGTCAGGGTGGCGGGGAGGACAAACGATCCCGGTCTTGCTGAGGCGGCCGCTCGGGCGGCCGTCCCGAACACCCATGTGTTCTGTGCCTTCGACACCATGGAGAACGTCCGCAAAGGCGGCCGCATCGGGGCGGCAAAGGCCTTGTTGGGCTCACTGTTGTCGATCAAGCCGATCATCGAGTTCCGGGATGGCGCCGTCGGTGCCGAGTCGCTGCAGCGGACGCGTACCCGCTCGCTCGAGTACCTGGCCAACCGGGTGAAGCGGGCCGGCCGGCTGGAAGCCCTGGCAGTGGCTCACGCCGCGGCGCCGGATCTCGACGTCTTCCTCGAAATGCTCGCCGGCACGTTCCCGCCGGACGACATCCTCATCAGCTATGTCGGCCCGGTCGTCGGGACTCACAGCGGGCCCGGGTGCATGGGCGTCTGTTACCGGCAAGCGGGGACCGGGACCGGCTGACAGAGCCCCGTGAGCGGGCCTTTTTGAAAGGGACGCCTCGGTTTCATCGCCTTGGCCGGCTCGGGCCGCCACCAGGGCCCGTCACAATGGTTGGGTGAGCGGCCCCACCCCGGCGATCGCGGCTGTGGTCCGCGCCGGCGTCGCCCATGAGGTTCACCAGATCGGCCACGACCCGGCCGTCAGCGCTTACGGACAAGAGGCGGCAGATGCGCTCGGTGTCGAGCCGGAGCGGGTTTTCAAGACGCTTGTCAGTACTGTCGGCGGCCAGCTCGTGGTGGCCGTTGTACCTGTGACGGGGGAGCTAAGCCTCAAGGCCCTGGCGGCCGCTCTGGGCGCCAAGAGCGCCGAGATGGCCGACCCGTCGACCGCTCAACGATCGACGGGCTACGTCGTGGGCGGCATCAGCCCCATTGGGCAGAAGCGGCCTCTGCCCACCGTCATCGACGAAAGCGCGGCGAGGTGGGGCACGATCTTCGTGAGCGGCGGTCGCAGGGGCCTCGAGCTCGAGATCGCCCCGGCCGACCTGGTCAGGCTCACCAATGGCCGGCTTGTGCCGATCGGGTTGGCCCGCTGAGCTGGTGGTCCCGTTCTCCGCCTCCCCGCGGCTCAAGCAGCAGCCTGCGGCGCCTCTCTCGGGGCGGGGGCCGCCAGTACCCGGAAGACGCCTGGCCGCACTACCCGCACCACTGCCAGCGCCGTGGCCAGGAGAGCGCCCGCGCCGGCCGCGGTCCAGGCTAGGCCGAGCGAATCCGCCAGCGGGCCCTGAACCAGTGAACCGACGGGGTACGAGACGCCCAGCCCGACCGCGTAAAGGCTGAGGACGCGGCCGCGCAGTTCGGTCGGGGCCCGCAGCTGCACGACGGTGGACAGGCCGGACAGCACGTTGATGTACACGAGCCCGACGACGAACAGCGCGGGTACGGCGAACGCCAGAGACGGGGCGAACCCGTAAAGGGCAAGTGCCGGGGGCAGGAACCCCAGGCTGCCGGTGAGCATCCGGCCCCTCCCGAAGCGCGCCGCCAGGGGAGCGATGGCAAGGGCGCCGGCGACGGCGCCGACACCCTGGGCGGTGGTGAGCACAGCGGTCCCCGACGCGACCCCGCGCCCTCCGTCATGGGTCAGGTGGTGCGCCATAGCCGGCACGAGGGCGATGAAGGGAGAGGCCAGCAGACCGACGACCACGATCGTGCCGATGGCGGCGCGGCAGCCCGGCTCGGTCCACGCCGCCCGACCGCCCATCCGCAGCGAAGCCAGCAGCCCGACCCGCTCGGCCCGCCCCGAGGGAGGGGACAGGCGGACGAAGAACAGGGCCACGACGACGGCGAAGAAGGACGCCGCGTTGGCGAGGAAGGCGACCGGGTAGCCGAAGGCGGCGATCGTCACCCCCGCCAGCGCCGGCCCGGCTATGCGCCCGAGATTGAACTGGGCCGAGTTGAGCGAAACTGCGGCCAGGAACTCCGGTCGCGGTACCAGGTCGGGAAGGATGGCCTGCTCGAACGGTCCGACCATGGCGCCGACACAACCTTGGGCCGTGACGAGCACGGTGAGGACGGCCGGGCTGTCCCGCCCTGACGCGACCAGTAGGGCTATGACGAGAGCCACGGCGGCAGCCAGCAAATTGCCGGCGATGAGGGCCGGCCGCCGGGGGATGCGGTCGGCCAGCGCGCCCCCAACGGGCGAGAGCACCCCGATCGGGAGGAACCCGCCCGCCGCGATCACAACCGCCCAGGTGGCCTTGCCGGTGTGGGCAACCACCAGGGCCCCCACGGCGACCGTCTGCATCCACGAGCCTATGACCGAGACCATGCCCCCCGACCACAGCAAGAAGTAGTTCCGGTAGTGGAGGGGGCGGAGCGAGGAGAGGCCGCGTGCTGTCACGACCGGCGGGGTGGCGGCTGGGCCACCGACCGTCCCCCCGGAAGGCCAGTTCTCTTCCGGAGCCTCCGCGCCCGGCGACTTTTGCCGCACCATTACAGGCCCAGGCTAGGCACCGGCTGATGGCGTCGCCTATTTCCGGCCGGGCGGCTGGGCCCGGGCCCGTCGATGGCCGAAAACCGCCTATTTTGGGCACGACCGCCATCGCCTGGTAACTTCACGTCCTGGCCGTACCGTCCCAAGGAACCGCCCGATGCCCGACCAACGCCCCGCATTTTCGCACGAGATCATCGACGGGGTGACGCGTGCCATGTTGTGCATGCAGCGCGCGTCCTGGGAGCAGGGGGTAGCGGCTCAGGCTCTTTTGGAGCTGGGCGAGCAAAAGATGGTCGTGCTGCTGATGCGCGAAGCCATTGTGCGGTGCGCCCCGGACGGACGCGTGGCCTTGCTGGGTTCGGCAACCAATGTCACCGACCCGGCTGTCAACGGCGAGCCGCTTCTCTACGCGGCCCGGCTCACCGGGGGCCGGCAGGGGGAGTTCCAGGCGGCTGCGGATGGCTTGCTCGACTATTTGCTGCACATAGCACCAAGGACCGAGGATGGGACGTTTTGCCACCTGAGCGACAGCATTCAGTTGTGGGACGACTCGATCTACATGGTGGCGCCTTTCCTGGCCCTGGCGGGCCAGCCGGACGAAGCGCTCCGCCAGATCGAGGGCTACCGGGCCGCGTTGTGGGACCCGGCGGCACGCCTGTTCGCGCACATCTGGGACGCCGGTGAGCGGCAATGGGTCGACCCCGGGTTCTGGGGTGTCGGCAACGGGTGGGCCGCGGCCGGGATGACCCGGGTCATCAAGGCGATGCCGGCGGAGATGAGAGCGCCGCGGGAACGCCTGATCGGTTACGCAATGGAAGTGATCGACGGTTGCCTGGCTCACCTGCGCCCGGATGGCCTCTTCCACAACATGGTCGACCAGCCGGGCACCTTTGTGGAAACCAATTTGTCCCAAATGATGGCCTATAGCATTTACCGCGGCATCCAGGCCGGTTGGCTCGGGACCGCCTACCGCTCCGCCGCCGACCGCATGCGTCACGCCGCCCACGGCCGACTGGACGAGGATGGTTTGGTGCAGGGAGTGTGCGGCTCACCTGACTTCGCCCACCCCGGGGTGGCTACGGAGGGGCAGGCGTTCTTCTTGCTGATGGAGGCGGCGTACCGCGACCTGACGGCCGGCCCCTAGAGGCTCCCAGTGTCGACGGCGCGGCCCGTTGATGACCGGGCCACGCCCCGGCCGCCATTATCGAGGTACCGGTTCCATATCGCCCTGACAGTTAGACTCCGCCTGTGGCCCGGCAGCGACCAGGCCGACGGTGAGAACCCAATAGAGGAGGACTGCAGGAATGCTGATTGTTGGACGTCTTTGCGCAGTCGGTGCGGTAGTCGCGGCAGCGACCCTCGGCGGGGCGGCCGGCGCCTCGGCCAGCGGGCAACCTGCCGTTACCATTTTGTGCCCGGCGTGCGGCCACAACCTGATCCTGAACCCCGGAGCCGAGGCCGGCGTCGGTACCAACGCCGACACGGTTGTGAAGGTCCCGGACTGGAAGTCGACAGGCGGTTTCACCGCCGCCCCGTACGCATGGTCCGGCGGTGACATAACGCCGACGACGCCCGGTCCCAAAAACCGGGGCAAAAACTACTTCTATGGCGGCCCGGCCGCGGCCAGGTCGACCGGGACGCAAACGATAATGGTCGCCTCCGCCGGGATTTCGGGCGGCAAAATCCATTACAGGCTTTCGGGTTGGCTCGGGGGTTTCTCCTCCCAGGGCGACAATGCTCAGGTTTACGTGACGCTTGAGAACACGGCCGGCACCGCCGTCGGGAAAGTCTCTTTGGGCCCTGTTACCGAGGGGCAACGGGCCGGCAATTCAGGGTTGTTTTTCCGCCAGGTGTCTGGCCCGGTGCCGGCGGCGACGAGCACGGTCGTCGTCAAGCTCGTGATGTCCCGGACCGACGGGAGTGACAACGACGGGATGGCCGACAACCTGTCACTCGTCTTTTCCGAGTCGTAGGACGACCAAAACAGAGGGCCCCGGCCCACGAGCGCAGAGCGCGCCAATGGGCCCGGGCCCCGCCGGACGTGATGACCTCCTGATGCCGGCAACCGGCACGGGACATAAACGGCGTACGTATGCAGGGTTACGTACGCCGTTGCGGGACCGGTCCAGCCCTCAGCTACTG
>PMLI01000229.1 GCA_003158835.1 Acidimicrobiaceae bacterium | reverse complement strand
CTGGTCGCCATGGGATTGCCGATTGCATGCCCGAGCGCGTAACCGAACATCGTTCCGGCAAATGACGTGAGGAGGATGGCCGGGAGGAGCATCGGTGAGATGTGCAGGGGCAGGTCGTAGCGCAGTCGGGCGACGCCAAGGGCCACGACCATGGCCGGTACGCCTCCGATGAGGCAGACCGTGTACCAGGCGGCCGCGGTGACCGACCGGCTGACCGGCAAGGACCGGAGGTAGTCGTAGCTGCCGTTGACCTTCTGGTCCGCTACCAGTTGGGGCCCGAGGACTAGACCGATCATCAACAAGTTGATCACGGGCACACCCGTCGAGACGAATAGGGCGGCGTTCATCGGGATGTGCTCGAAGAACAAGGAAATCCCGAGAATGAAACCGACGCCCGACAGCACCTGTATGACCGTCATCGTCGCCATCCAGATCCGAAGGCTGGCGAGATGCCACCGCACCATGACCGCGTAATTGGACCACCAGTACCTCGCGCCCCGCCCGACGGTGTCATGGGGCCGGGCCCTGGCGGCCGGGCGGGTATCAGGCATCCTCATCGGGCCCGTCGTCCGACATGTGCGACGTGAGCCGGATGTAAGCGTCCTCCAGGGTCATCGCTCCCAGCGCGTACTCTTCCGCGACGCCGGCATCCGTCAGCGCCATAGCCCAGGCGATGCCGACCGACGCGTCGGCCTCGGCGATCGTCGTCACCAGGTTGTTCCCGACGCGCACGGGCGGGCCCGCCCATGGCGGGAGGGCGGGCGTGTCGGTGCCCGGGGCCAGCATCACATGCAGTCGTAGCTGAGACCGGTCCGCTGCCTTCAGCGACGACGGCGTCCCCTCGGCTACCAACCGGCCCTTGTGGATTACCGCCAGGCGGTCAACCGACTTCTCGGCTTCGAGAACATTGTGGGTCACGAGCAAGACCGAGCACCCATGGGCGCCGAGGGCGCGGATCTGTTCCCACATCAAACGCCGGCGCCTCGGGTCGACGTCGTTTGTGGGCTCGTCCAGTATCACGACGCGCCCGGGGCACACGGTGGCCATGCAGAACCCGANNGGTCGGCTCGTCGAGGATGACCACCCTGCCGGGCTCGACGGCGGCCATGCAGAACGAAACGAGGCGCTTGACGCCGCCGGACAGGGTGCGCCCGAGCGCGCTTTGCCACTCGCCCAGGTCGAGGGCCTCGACCAGCGCGGTCGTGCGCTCCCTGACCTCGGCCGCGCCGGCGCCCCTGATCCGGCCCGCCAGTTCGACCGCCTCCCGCACGTGGAACGAGTCGATCGGCATCTGCGCTTGAGGGAGATAGGAGCAGAGCTGGCGGGCGGCGTCGGGGTCGGCGACCAGGTCGAACGGCCCCAGCCGGATGCGTCCGGAGGTCGGCCTGAGCAGGCCGATGGTCTGTTTGACGAGGGTGGACTTACCGGCGCCGTTCGGGCCGAGCAGTCCGTAGACCTCGCCCGGTTCGACTCGGAGGGTGATGTTGTCATTCGCGGCGAGCCCGCCGAAGTACTTGCTGAGGCCCTCGACCCGGAAAGCCCAGTCGTCGAGATGCTCACTTTTCGAGGTCGCGTCAGGCGGCCCTTCGACATTGGGCGCCACCGCGCCTCCTCTCGAAACCCCTGACGAGGATGTTACCGAGACCTCCCCAGCCGAGCTAGGGCCCAAAGTCCGCTCCCGCCGCTCCCGCCGCCCCCTCTCCCGCCGCCCCCGCCGCCCGTCCGCGGCGCCTCGGCAACGGCCCCGACCCGTGTCCGGTATTGCACAAAGCGACGCGATTTGGGGCGGCGAGGGCCCCTCCGGGCGGCGCCCGCCCCCCGTTCCCGCGGCGGCGACGGCCCTCTGGGCGGCGCGCACGCCGTCCCGCGGCGGCGCTGCCACCGACGAGAGGCCCTCCGGCCGAGTTCACGGCACGATGTAGGTACTAGATCAGCCAACGGGAGGGGACCATGACCGACAAAGTGGCAATAGTGACCGGGGCGTCGTCGGGGATAGGAGCGGCCACAGCTCGGGCGCTCCACGGCGCCGGCTACGTCGTCTACGCCGCCGCCCGCCGCACCGAGCGGATGGCTGACCTGGATGCGGCCGGGATCCGGACGATGGCCATGGACGTGACCGTGGAGGAGTCCATGACATCGGGGGTCGAGCGGGCTTTGAGAGAAGCGGGGCGAATCGACGTCCTGGTCAACAACGCCGGGTACGGCTCCTACGGGTCGTTGGAGGACGTCCCTCTCAGCGAAGCGCGTCGCCAGTTCGAGGTCAACGTCTTCGGCGCGGCCCGGTTGGCTCAGCTTGTCCTGCCTACGATGCGGGCGCAAGGTTCCGGGCGCATCGTCAACATCTCGTCCATCGGTGGCAAGATGTACGAGCCCCTGGGGGACTGGTACCACGCCACGAAGTTTGCGCTGGAAGGCCTGAGCGACTCGCTGCGGGTTGAGCTGCGGCCTTTCGGGATCGACGTTGTGGTCGTAGAGCCGGGTGCGATCAGGACCGAGTGGGGCCGGATCGCCGCCGACAACCTGCTGGAGCGGTCCGCCGCCGGTCCCTATGCCAAGCAGGCCGCGGCCGTGGCCGGCGTCCTGAGCGTGTACGAGCGCCGGCCGGGGCTGGTCTCGCCGCCGGAGGTGGTGGCGCGTGTGGTCCTTGCCGCCGCCGGTGCCCGCCGGCCGAAGACCCGGTACGTGGCCGGAAGGGGAGCCAAGGTAGTCCTGTTCGCCCGGTGGGCCTTACCCGACCGCGGCTTTGACCGGTTATTGCAGATCGCCTACCGGCTTCCCGGGTAACCGTCGCCGCGCCAATCGGGCAACATAACGTGGCGCGACGGCCCGTTTTGCCAGTAGAAGTGGGGACATGAAGACTGCAGTGCTTGGGATGGGCCGCATGGGGGCCGCTCTGGCAGGACGGCTGCTCGCCGGTGGCCACGACGTCGTGATCTGGAACCGCACCCCTGGCAAGGCTGTGGATGTCGTGGCGGCCGGCGCCAGTGAAGCCGGTACCGTGGCCGAGGCTGTAAGAGCAGCGGAGATCGTGCTGACCAGCCTCTCCAATGATGCGGCCGTGCGCCAGGTGGCGCTGGGCCCGGGCGGTGTTCGGGACGCCATCGCCAGCGGTGTGCCCTATGTCGAGTGCTCGACGGTCTCCCCGCAGCTGACCGACGAACTGGCCGGTGTGTTCGCCGACTTCGTTGCTCTGCCGGTGCTCGGCGGACCGGCAACCGTCGAGTCCGGCCAGGCCACCTACCTGGCCGGCACGGGCGAAGCCACGCTGGATCTGATCGAGCCTGTTCTGGCGTCGCTGGGGGGCACGCGGCGCCATTACGGGTCGGCCCGATTGGCGAGCGCGGCGAAATTGACGGTCAACCTCCTGCTGCTTTCGAGCGTGGTGTCGCTGGCCGAGTCGTTCACGGTTGGCCGCTGCGGCGGCCTTACCGACGACCAACTGCGGGAGCTCCTGGCGGGAGTGGTGGCACCGGGAGCCAAAAACAGGTTCGAAGCTGTCCTCGGGGCGTCCTCAGACGGCTGGTGGACGACGGCGCTAGGCGCCAAGGACGCCGGGCTGGCGGTAGATCTGGCCGATGGTGCGGGGTTCAACTTGTCGGTGGGGACGGCAGTCCGGGACGCCTACCTCCGGGTGGCCGAAGAGGGTCACGCGGACGACGACATTGCCGCCGTGCGCTGCCTCTACCCCGCCCCCAAGCGTTAGCGGACCAAGGCCGCTCTCAAGGAGCGCTACGCGCCCCGCCGCCGTCGCCAGTCCTCGATTAGGGCGCGCGCGATACTGATCTCGCCCGGCACGGGGGGAAGGTCGGAGACCGAAAACCAGTCGGCATCGGTGATCTCTTGGCCGTCGGGGCGCAGTTCGCCCGAGGCCAGTTGGGCCACGAAACCGACCATGAGCGAGTGGGGGAAGGGCCAGGGCTGGCTCCCGAAATAGCGGAGGTCCCGTACTTCGATGCCTACCTCCTCCCGCACTTCGCGTCGCACCGCCTCTTCCAGCGTTTCCCCGGGCTCGACGAACCCTGCCAAGCAGGAGTAGAAGGGATCGGAGAAGTTCGCGTTCCGGGCCAGCAGCGCCCTCCCATCGCTGCGTTCGACGAGGACTATAACCGCCGGGGCGAGACGAGGGTACACCGCCAGGCCACAGTTCGGGCACTGCCGGGCGCGTTGGTCGGCCAGTGGCTGCGTCTGTTGCCCGCACCGGCCGCAGAACCGGTGCGTCCCGTCCCAGGCGACTATCTGGACGGCCCGGCCGGCAACCGCCCAAACCTGATCATCGACCTGTCCCCACAACTGGCGCAGGCCCACGAAGCCGGCCGCGCCGGCGGTCTCGTCGGCGGTCTCGTCGTCCGTACCCTCGTCGACGGCGACGCACGGCCGCCCGTCGAGGGCCCCAAGGAAGTGTGCCTGCTCGGGAAGAGGTGCGTCCTCGATCGCCACTCTGTCGCCGCGGACACGTACCAGAAAGCTGGGTACCCCGGGCCGAGCGTTGGCAAAGAACCCGGGCACGAACATAGCGGCCGACCCTATTGCACGCTCGTACATTGTCGCCAGGCTCGGTGCCCGCACCTGTTGATTCGCGCCTTTCACCATGTTATGTTAGCGGTAACACGCGAGCTTGGGACGTTGCGGCCGCGGTAGTCATCGAGACGGGCGCCGCGTGCCCGTCGCCATCCAGGAGAGCCTCAAGATGAAAACGGCCGGAGACAATCTCGAAGTCTGGTTCCTCACCGGGAGCCAGGAGCTGTACGGGGAGGCGACGCTTCGCCAAGTCGACGTGCAATCCAAACAGATCGTGGATCTGCTCAATGGCGGCCCGGAGATCGGCGTCCCCGTCACGTGGAAGCCGGTCCTCACTGACGCCGCGCACATCCGCCGCGCCTGCCTGGACGCGAACAGCGCCAACCAGTGCATCGGCGTGGTGGCGTGGATGCACACCTTCTCACCCGCCAAGGCGTGGATCGCAGGCCTCGATGTGTTGCGAAAGCCGTTGTTACACCTTCACACCCAGTCCAACCTCTCGCTGCCTTGGGCCGAGATCGACATGGACTTCATGAACCTCAATCAGGCCGCCCATGGCGACCGC